>NZ_JBIAIV010000011.1:0-200502 GCF_042871645.1 Streptomyces sp. NPDC005774
GACCCGCAGCTCAACCGACCCCGGCACCCGCCGAGTCACCCGCACCATCGTGCTCCACCAGCTCACACCCCACACGGCTTAACTCATGGCCATTGACGCTGGGGTAGTCGAGGTGCCCTTGGACCTTCCACCAGCGGCGCAGGGACTCCACCGCGAAGGCGGCGGTGTTTCGGTCGGTGCCCACGTTCACCCAGCCGCTGTCGCGCCCCAGGTCGTAGATGCCGTACGGAATGGCGACCGGGGTGTCGGGGCCGACGAAGTCGTGGTCCGGGGCGGTGATCGGCTGGCCTTTGGGGCGGTAGGTGCGGCCGGGCCGGGCGAAGTCGCCGATCGGTTCCTTCTGTTTCGTGTCCACGCTCACCACCGGCAGACCCCCCGCCAGGAAGCGTTCGGCGGCGGTGTTGATGTGACGGAACTGGGCGTCTCGGTCGGGCACCTGACTGCCGGCCCGAGTCTTGGCCATGCCCTGCAGGCTGAAGCCCATCGCAGCAGCCATTCGGGGGGGACGAGCCGGCCGGCCCGGCATCCCGGACAGGACACCGCGACGCGACCGGCCCACATCAAAGGCGACCGGGTTCATCTGCCGCGCTGGGTGACATACGCGTGCCAGGACGGTGCGAGGCTGCGTGCTGGGAACCATGGCGACTGGCGTAGCCGGTGGTAGCGGCACTGACATCAGTCGCTTGCTGCTTCGCCGTCGCGGTGCGGGCGCCGAGTCGGGCCAGGACGTCCTCGGGGCCTTTGTCGCCCATCCACCGATCGCCGTGAACGTCTTCGCTCCGGTGACGACAGCGGAGCACGCGATCGGCAGGACTGCCACGAACGGGTGACGCTTCCCGCGTCGGCGCCGCGGACCGGCCGGCGTCAGCGGCCGCTCGGCCAGCGGACCGGTCGCGTGGTGCTGATGAGTGGGCGACTTGACCAGGCAGACGGTGGAAGACTGACGGCACATCGAAGCTCCTTTGCGCGAAGAGGACTGGGGAAGGTCACCTCCACAACGGAGCTTCGTTGCGTACGGTCGCGTACACACCCGACATCGTCACACCGCCGCGACCTGCACACCTACATGATCGCTCCGGCTTTGAAATCGCCCTGAGTGCGCCGGCGTGGTGGGCTGGGCTGGCAGGGCTTCGCTGTCCGGATTTATGATGGGATGCCCGGGCGGGTATGTGAAAGCGGGGTGTTCGGGGTGGGGTGTCACAGGGGGGACCCCGGCCCGATTCCAGCGGGCCGGGGTCTTTATGTTGTGCTGGGGTGGCGGTTTGGTCAGCGTCCGCCGTGTCCGCCGAACTCGCCGAATTCGCCGAATTCGCCGAAGTGGTGGTTGATGACTCGGAAGCTGCCCACCACTCCGTCCTTGACGAAGACGCCGCCCTCGACGGGGCAGGGGAACACGCCGTCGCTGGAGCTGTGTGGTCCGACGGTGGCGATGGGGGCGCCGTTGTCGCAGGTGGCCCCGCGGAAGACCTCGACACTCCTCCGGCTGTCGTTGCGGATGTTCAGGCTTCGGGAGCCCAGGCCGCTCACGACGGTGATGCAGTCGCCCGGGGCGTCCGAGTAGGAACGCTCGTTGATGTGGATCCGGCCTTCGAAGCCTCGGTCTTCGAAGCCTCGGCCTTCGTTACCTCGGTCTTCGTTGCCCCGGTCTTCGTTGCCCCGGCCTTCGTTGCCCCGACCTTCGTTGCCCTTGCCCTCGTTGCCCTTGCCTTCGTCGCCCTTGCCGGAGTCGCCGCCCATGGGGGCCGAGGCGGGGGCGGCTGCCTGCTGGACTGCGGGGGCGACCTGGGCCGGCCCGTAGGCGGACGCCGAAGCGTAGGTGATACCGGTGGCGGCCAGGGCCGCGGCGGCCGCGACGGCCGCGGTAACGACGGTGGAACGGGCAATCATCACGCGCTTCTCCTGTCTCGGAAGGTCGGCTGGCCAGCCGACTCGTGATGAACGTACTGACCGATTCCCATATCTGTCATATCGGGACATGAGGGGAAGTCGGAAGATTGCCTCCAATCGGGTTGCAGGGGGCGCTCGCACGCCGTGTCATGGCGTGCTGATGGCCAATCAGGTAACCCTTCCTGTAATGGACTTGATTCTCCGATACGCCGTCCGGGGGACTTGCCGGCGCCTGCTCACCCGCAGCCGCGGCGTGTCGTTCGTTGACATATCGAGTGAAACCGGCATTCCCGTTGTGCTGCTGGGTGGCGGGCGGGGTGTTCGAGCGGGCGGGCCGGTGACGTGACGTGTCGCCGTCCGCAGGGTGAAGTTCCGCCAAGGCCGGTTAGTTAGCGTTTCCGCAGGTCACGCGAGGGGCGTTGACGGGTCCTTGACGTGGAGCAACGGAGCTCGTTGGTACAGGCAGTCGTCCAAGACAGCTTGTCCCGCAAGGAGCTCCGTTGCCTGTTCATTGTGTCTCGCCGTCGGCGCTGACGGCCATCACCCGTACGGTGACTGTGGCCGCGGGCCGGTTCGCTCCCGGGCATCTGGGAGAACTGACGCCCATCATGCCGTTCGAGCTGGTCGAGACCGGCGCCCGGGCCGTGATCGGAGCGGTCTTCGGCCCCACCCGGGAGGGCGAGACCTCCTACTCCACCAGGCTGTTGCACCATCCGGACCCGAAAATGCTGGTGTTGTGGGACCGGGGCTTCGACGGCAACGACTTCCTCGCCGCCGTGCACGCCACCGGCGCACAGGTCCTGGGCCGGATCAGCCGACGCCGCCGCCCACCGGTCCTCCAACAACTCGCGGACTCCTCCTACCTGTCGGTCATCGGCGGCGTCCCGGTGCGGATCATCGAAGCCCGGGTGAACGTCACCTGCGCGGACGGCAGCACCTTCGAGGACTCCTGCCGCCTGGTGACCACACTCCTGGACGCCCGCCGCTACCCCGCCGACCACCTCGTGCGCCTCTACCACGAGCGCTGGGAGCATGAGAGCGCCTATTACGCTCTGCGCCGCACAATCCTGCATGGACGTGTTCTGCGCTCACACGACCCGGTCGGCATCGAGCAGGAGATGTGGGCCCTGCTCACCCTTTACCAGCTCCTGCGCCGCACCATGGTCGAGGCAGCGGAGTCCCAGCCGGGCACCGATCCCGACCGCTGCGGCTTCACCACCGCCCTCCAAACCACCCGCAACCTGCTGGTATCTGCGGGTCATATTCTGCGGGCCCCGGCGCGTCCTGTCCGTGAGTCCCGTGGACCGGCCCAATTTTCGGCCACGAACGTCACGCGGGCGCGGGGCGTCACAGGGCGTCCGGAGTGACCGGAATGTCCAGGCCGGTGAGGGCGCCGGCGGGGTCGGCGCTGCTCGTGGCCGTCCGGTGACCCCGGGCAGCGGCCGGCCGCTGCCCGGGTGACGCCACTCCCTCCGTCGGCAACGACACCAAGTTCACCGAGTGGATCACAGCCGTCCGCGCTTCCGACCCTCCCCACCTGCACGCCTTCGCCAACGGCCTCGAACTCGGCCGCACCGCCATCGCCGTCGGCCTCGCCCTCTCCCACCACAACGGCCCCGCCGAGGGCGTCAGCACGCGAACCGGGAGAACCACGAGGCAGATGCACGGCCGGGCCGGGTTCCCCCTGCTCCGCCACCGCGTCCCCCTCCAGTGATCACCACACGGCGCTACCACCGATTACGGGACGGAGCCCCCCCTGCCTTGTTGGGCGAGGCGGTACAGCCGTAGGGCGACTTGGATTTCGAGGGCTTTGCCGGGGGTGTTCCAGTCGGGGCCGAGGAGTTGTGCGACGCGGTCGAGACGCTGGACCACGGTGTTGACGTGGACGTGGAGGGCGTCCTTGGCCCGGGCGAGGCTGGCACCGTGGTTGAAGTAGGCGGTGAGGGTGCGGGCGAGTTCCGTGCCGCGCTGGGTGTCGTAGGTGAGAACGGGGCCGAGGACGCGGTCCACGTACCCGGTGATGTCCGTCTGGTCGCCGAGGAGGACCCCGAGGAAGCCGAGGTCGGTCAGGGCAGCGCCGTCGCCGGTGCGGCCGAGTGCTTCGAGTGCCTGGAGGCAGCGGTGTGCCTCGTCGTGGGTGTGGGGAAGGTGTTCTGGGCCCGTGGCGGGGCCTGCGGCTCCGATCGTGATGGGGGTGCCGAGGCCGCGGGTCAGTTCGTGGGCGAGTTCCTGGGCGAGTGCGCCCGGATGCGAGGTGGGTGCGAGCAGGATGGTGTGCCCGCTGCGGGTGCCGGCCAGGCCGCCGAGCGCGCGTGCACGGCGCGCGGCCTCGGTCAGCAGGCGTGAGCGCAGGGCCGGGTCACAGGTGAGGACGAGGACCGCGTGGGGCCGGGCGAGATGGATGTCCAGCTTTCTGGCCCGCAGCGTCAGGCTGCCCGTGTTGCGATGGCCGCCCGGTGGTTGGGCGGTGAGCAGGTCGTCGAGGAGTTCGCCACGGACACGGTCCTCCGCTTCGGCCACCGACCGGCGCAGGAGGAGCAGCAGGGCGGTGACCAGACCGGCTCGTTCGAACAGGTGCCGGTCGGCGTCCGTGAGATCGGCCCGGCCGGTGAGGACGAGACTGCCGAGGAGTTCCGGGCCCGCCAGGACGGCGCACACCCAGCTGCCGTCGACGGGGACGGCCCGCCCGCCTCTGCGGGAAGCTTCGATTCCCTGCTCGGACAGGATGACGGGACCGGTCTTCAGGCGGGCGAGTTCGGTGCCGTCCGCGTCGTGGACGGCCAGGCCTCCGCCGAGGAGGGCCGCGATCTCGCGGGCCACGTCGTCGACGGCGCCGCCTCTGAGGACCAGGTCGGTGAGCCGGTCGTGGGCGTCGGCCGCGCGGTGCAGGGCGTCGCTGTGGGCGCGAGCCGTTCCGTTGGCGGCGTTCAGTTCGACAAGAGCGGAGCGGGTCTCTTCCAGCAGACGTGCGCTGTCGATGGCCACGGCGGCGTGGTCGGCCAGGGAGGAGAGCAGGGCGATGGCCTCGGGGGCGAAGTCGCGCGGAGTGCGGTCCGCGGCGAACAGGACGCCGATCACACGTCGGCCGACGCGCAGTGGCACGCCGAGGATGCCGCGCAGGCCCTCCTCGTCGACTCCTTCGTCAATGGCTCCGGTGTGCTTGAAGCGGTGGTCGGTGCGGTAGTCGGGGCTCGCGTAGGGGCGGGCGGTCTGCGCGACCAGACCGCCGAGCCCTTCTCCCATGCCGAGGCGCAGTTGCTGGAACTTGGCGGAGACCGAGCCGGCGGTCACCCGCATGAACGTGTCGCCCGCGGCGGGGTCGTTCAGGGTGAGGTAGGCGATGTCGGTGCCCAGCAGGGTGCGCGCCCGGTGCACGATGGCGCGCAGTACGGAGTCCAGGTCGCGCAGCGCCGCCAAGTCGCCCGCGGTGTCGAACAGGGCGGCGAGCTCGGCCTCCCGTCGCCGACGCTGGGCCAGGGTCCGGTGGATGTCCAGCGCGGTCCGGGTGGCCTCGTCGACGACGTCCTGGTCGTGCGGGTCGGCACCGGCGGCGCGTGCCTGTGCCGCGGGCTGGGCCAGTTGCTCGGCCGGAGCGTCCGCGGCGAGCAGGGCGAGCAGCTGCCGGAGTGCTGCCGTCGCCGCGGTGGAGGCGTCGTTCTTGGTGGTCATGACGGCAGTCTTCCCTCCAGCGCCGCGGCTGGTGCGTGGATGGGCTGTGGTGGCTGGTCCGAAGGACGCTGCGTCCGAAGTGGACGTGCCGCGGTCCGCCCGTGCCCTCCTTGAGCGAGCGGACCGCGGCACAGTGGCTTCTCAGACCCGGTTGGTACTGGCGACCGGTGCCTTCTGCTGCTGCGGCGGCGCATCCGTGGTCGAGACGGTCAGGTCACGGCCACGGGTCTCCTTGATGACCACGACGGTGATGGCGGTGATCACCGCGGCTGCACTGAGGTACACGGCGATGGGAGTCGACGATCCGTAACGCCTGAGCAGCTCGACGGCGATGAGGGGGGCGAGGGCGCCGGCGACGATGGACGCGAGCTGTGAGCCCACGGAGGCCCCGGAGTAGCGGACCTTGGTGTCGAACATCTCGGAGATGAAGGCGGCCTGGGGACCGTACATCGCTCCGTGGAGCAGCAGGCCCGCGGTGACCGACAGGGTGATCACGGTGAAGGACTCCGTGTCGACCAGGGAGAAGAAGAAGAACGCCCAGACTGCCATGCCGATGGCGCCGATCAGCGTCACGGGTCTGCGGCCGATGCGGTCGGAGAGTGCTCCCCACAGCGGGATGGTGACGAAGTGGACGGCGGAGGCGATCAGGACGGCGTTCAGCGCGGTGCTCTTCGGCAGTTCCAGGTGGGTGGTGACATAGACCAGCAGGAAGGAGGTCACGATGTAGTAGGAGATGTTCTCGCCGAACCGGACGCCGATGGCCCCGAGCACCTCACGCCAGCTGCGGCGGAAGACCTCGATGACGGGCGCCTCGTCCTTGGCCCCCTTGGCGGCGTCCGCTTCGGCCTTGGCCTGGGCGGCGAGGAAGACCGGCGATTCGGTCACCGAGATGCGGATCCACAGTCCGACCACGACCAGGACGCCGGAGAGCAGGAAGGGGATGCGCCAGCCCCAGGACAGGAATGCCGCTTCGGACTGGACGGAGGCCAGCAGCGCGAGAACAGCGGTGGCCAGCAGGTTGCCGGCGGGGACGCCGCACTGCGGCCAGGAGGCCCAGAAGCCGCGGTGCTTGTCGCCCCCGTGCTCGGAGACGATCAGCACGGCGCCGCCCCATTCGCCGCCCAGGGCGAAGCCCTGGATCAGGCGCAGGACGGTGAGCAGGATCGGGGCGCCGACGCCGATGGTGCCGTAGGTGGGCAGCAGGCCCATGGCGAAGGTGGCGCCGCCCATCAGCAGCAGGCTGAGCACGAGCAGCTTCTTACGGCCGATCTTGTCGCCGTAGTGTCCGAAGACCATGCCGCCGATCGGCCGGGCCAGGAACCCGATCGCGTAGGTCATGAAGGCGAGCAGCGTGCCCACCAGCGGATCGCTGCTGGGGAAGAAGAGGGTGTTGAACACCAGCGCGGCGGCGGAGCCGTAGAGGAAGAAGTCGTACCACTCGACGGTGGTGCCGATCAGGCTCGCACCGACGATACGGGCGATGCCGCTGGAGCGGGGCTCGCCCGGCTTGGCGGTTGTGGTCTCGGTCATGGGTTCACCGATTCTCGGGTGAGGGTGCGGGTGCGGGGACAGGCGTGGGGGGCAGTCGTGGGGGGCAGTCGTGGGGACAGGCGTGGGGGGCAGTCGTGGGGACAGGGCGGCGCATGGGCGGCGCCCGAGGCGGCGGGTCAGCCGGCTCCCCAGCCGCCGTCGAGGGGCAGTGAGGTGCCGGTGATGTAGCTGCTGTGGCCGGCGCACAGCCACAGCGCGGCCGCGGCGACCTCCTCCGCCTCCAACAGGCGCTTGATGGGTGAGCGGGTGAGTAGCACATCGGTCAGGACGTCGGCGGGGCTGATCCCGTGCGCGACGGCCTGGTCGCGGATCTGGTTCTCGACCAGGGGGGTGCGGACGTAGCCGGGGTTGACGCAGTTACTGGTCACGCCGTGGGGGGCGCCCTCGATCGCGACCACCTTGCTCAGGCCCTCCAGCGCGTGTTTGGCGGCGACGTAGGCCGATTTGTAGGCGCTGGCCCGCAGTCCGTGGACGCTGGAGATGTTGATCACCCGTCCCCAGCCCTGCGCGTACATGTGGGGCAGGCTGCGGCGCATCAGCAGGAACGGGGCGGTCACCATGACCTGCTGGATGAGGGCGAACCGCTCCGGCGGGAACTCCGTCACAGGCGCCACGTGCTGCAGGCCGGCGTTGTTGATCAGGATGTCGACCTCGGCCGGCAGCGCGTCGATCGCGGCCGGGTCGGCCAGGTCGGTGATGTGTGCCTCGCCGCCGATCTCGGCGGCGACCGCCTTGGCTGCCTCGGCGTCCCGGTCGACCACGTGCACCATGGCGCCCGCTGCTGCCAGCGCCGCGGCGCACGCCTTGCCGATACCGCTGCCGCCGCCGGTGACCAGGGCGGCCCGGGACGTCAGGTCCACGCCGGAACCCGTGGACGCCGAGCGGACGGTGGGTGGACGGAATTCGCTTGTCATGGCCGGAAACAGTAGGGACACCGTCACGTCACACCTATGTATTCGACAGACACAATGAGACCTCGATCTGTAGCGGGTGCCACCACAGACCGAGGCGTTCGGTCGGGCAGGGCATGCGGCGGCCGTGGCGCAGGGCCGCGGCCGCCGGGTGGTCACCCGTCGAGACGGCAGCTGGTGAGCAGGCTCGCCGGGGTGGCGCCTTCGGGCCGGCCGACGGTGTGGCTCGCGGGCGGACGATGCCCGGTGGCGAGCCAGCTCTCCAGGGCGGTGAAGGCCGAACGGTGGCAGGGCAGCAGGGGCCGGAGCCGGTCGGGGAAGCTGTCGACGAGGGAATCGGTGTGCGTGCCGTCCTCGATGCGGTAGTAGCGGTGCAGGTGGCCGCGGCCCGATTCACGGATCATGCGGGAGTAGACGTCGGAGTTCTCACTGCTGGGCAGCAGGACGTCCAGCGTGCCGTGGACGGTGATCAGCGGCTTGCCGATGCGGCCGGTCAGCGCGACGCGTTGCACGGCCTTGTGGACCTCGGCCGGACGGGTGGCGTAGTCGTAGTCGGCGTCGCAGCCGGGGGTCTTGGAGGCGCAGTACGGTGTGCCGGCTTCCGTCGCACCGTCGAAGGAGGGGTCGAACTCCTCGCGGTAGATGCGCTGGGTCAGGTCCCAGTAGACCTGGTGGTGGAAGGGCCACAGGAACTCCGAGCCGGCCGGGAAGCCCGCGCGGTGCAGTTCCTTGCGTGCCGGTTCGGCGCCGGGGCCGCCCGCCGCGTAGGCGGGGTAGTGACGCAGGGCGGGCGGCAGGAAGGTGAACAGGTTGGGGCCCTTCGCGTGCCAGAGGGCGCCTTCCCAGTCGACGCCGCCGTCGTAGAGCTCGGGGTGGTTCTCCAACTGCCACCGCACGAGGTAGCCTCCGTTGGACATTCCCGTGGCCAGAGTGCGCACGGGCGGCCGGTGGTACCGCTGGGCGACCACCGCACGGGCGGCGCGGGTCAGCTGGGTGAGCCGGGTGTTCCATTCGGCGACGGCGTCACCGGGCCGGGAGCCGTCGCGGTAGAAGTTGATACCGGTGTTGCCCTTGTCGATGGCCGCGTAGGCGTAGCCGCGGGCGAGCACCCAGTCGGCGATGGCCCGGTCGTTGGCGTACTGCTCACGGTTGCCGGGGGTGCCGGCCACGATCAGCCCGCCGTTCCAGCGGTCGGGCAGCCGGATGACGAACTGCGAGTCGTGGTTCCAACCGTGGTTGGTGTTGGTGGTCGAGGAGTCGGGGAAGTAGCCGTCGATCTGAATACCCGGCACCCCCTCGGGAACAGTGAGGTCATTCGGGGTAAGGCCGGCCCAGTCGGCCGGGTCGGTGTGGCCGGATGCCACGGTTCCCGCCGTGGTCAGCTCGTTCAGACAGTCGGCCTGCTGATGAGCGGCACCCGGGACGCGGAGGTGGGACTGGTTGGCGCAGTGGCCGGCGGCGCGGTCGGGGGCCGGCCGGGCCGAGGCCGATGAGGGAAGCAGGGCTACGGCAGTGGCCAGGGCGAGAGCACCGAGTGCGGTGCGCCCTCTCCAGCTCGAACTGACGCCGATGGACAAAGCCATGGAGAGCCTCCAGGGGACGGCGGTGGATGGACGGGCTGGAGGCTAGGCGGCGCATCCGGCACGGGAACATGTGTGTGCCCGCCACGACGGCGGCTTCTCTCAGGTGGGCCGCCACCATGACGGGCACGGGACCCTGGATGCTGTGGGGAGGCGTCCACGGTCATGACCGGCCTCGCGTCAGTCGCAGGTTCCGTCCGCGACGGTGAAGTGGCCGGCGGGTGACTCCTTCAGGGTGTGGGTGACGAATATGTTGTACAGACCCATGTTCTGTTCCGAGCCCTTGGCGTAGGTGTAGCCGCCGCTGGTTGTGGCGCGTCCTGCCTGAACGTGGGCGTAGTTGGTGGCGGTCCAGCAGGCGGTCACGCCGCCGGTGGTCCGCGCGGTGATCGCGCCGGAGAGCCGTCCCGGCTCGCCGTCGGCGTCACGGGCGGCGACCGCGTAGGTGTGGGAGGAGCCCGCGGTCAGGCCGGTGTCGGCGTGGAACGTGGTGTCTGCCGTGGCGAGCAGGGCACCGTCGCGGTGGACGAGGTAGCCGTCGGCGCCGTCGACGGGGTCCCAGCTCAGGCGAATGGTGGTGTCGGTGGCATCGCTCACGGTCAGACCGGTCGGGGCGGGCAGCTTATTGTCCTCGAAGGGTTCCGACAGGCCGAAGAACCGGGTGATCCAGTGGCTGGAGCAGATGGAGTCCTGGAAGTTGGCGGTGCCGGTGCTGCCGCACTGCTGAGCCCCACTGCCGGGATCGACCGGCGTGGCGTGCCCGATGTCCGGTACGCGGTTCACCTCGACGGCCACCGAGCCGTCCGCGGCGGCGTACTCCTCGTGCCGGGTGGAGTTCGGGCCGATCACGGACGTGCGGGTCGGCTTCTGGGACAGGCCGTGCAGTGCGGTCCACTGGTCGCGCAGTTCGTCGGCGTTGCGGGGAACGACCTTGGTGTCCTTGTCACCGTGCCAGACGGCCACGCGGGGCCAGGGGCCGGACCACGAGGGATGGGCGTCGCGAACCCGCTGCGCCCATTGGGCCGGGGTCAGATCGGTTCCGGGGCTCATGCAAGTGCCGGCGGCTATGAGGTCGTTGGCACAGCCATAGGGCAGACCCGCGACGACCGCGCCGGCCTGGAAGACGTCCGGGTACGCGGCGAGCATCACCGACGTCATGGCGCCGCCGGCGGACAGGCCGGTGACGTAGGTCCGCCGGGCGTCCGCGCCGTAGGCGGAGACCGTGTGCGCGGCCATCTGCCGGATCGACGCGGCTTCGCCCTGGCCTCTGCGGTTGTCGGCGGGCTGGAACCAGTTGAAGCACTTGCCCATGTTGTTCGCGAAAGTGGTCTCGGCGAACACCACCAGGAACTTGTGCCGGTCGGCGAGTTCGGGCAGGCCGGAGTTGTCGGCGTACGTCTGGGCGTCCTGGCTGCAGCCGTGCAGCGCGAACACCACCGCCGACTGGGCGGGCAGGGACGCGGGCCGGTAGACGTGCATGTTCAACTGGCCCGGGTTGGCGCCGAAGTCGGTGACCTTGGTCAGGCCGACCGCGGCGTGGGCCGTAGGCGCCGGACCGACCAGGACAGCGGCGAGGACGAAGACCACGACTGCCACGAGGCGGGACAGCAATCCGCGCCACCCACGCCCCGAGGGGCGCAGCGACGCAACCGGGGGCGGTGCGGACGGGATACGGGACAGCGGGGCGGTGGTTCCCCGAAACGGCGACTGCATGGCGGCTCCCTCGGTGTCATGGGGGGACACCGGGCGCTCTCCTGGCCTGATTCAGCCGAAGTGGCCCGGTGTCCGGCACCGTAGGGCGTGGCTGACGAGCCACGGTATGGCAGGGATCCCCACAGCCCGCTTGCCACGACAGGAACGCGCAGGGATTGTGCCGCCGGCATGTATCTGTTAGTCAGACACCGGCAGGCGCTACCAGATGTGCGGGCACGAGCAGGTCGGCGCCTGTCGCGGTGCGCACGTCGTCGACGCTGACTCCGGGGGCGAGTTCGGCCAGCGAGAACCCGTCGGGGGTGATGTCGATGACGGCGAGATCAGTGATGACGCGCTGCACGACACCCGTGCCGGTCAGTGGCAGATCGCACTTCGCGACGAGCTTGGGGCTGCCGTCCTTGGCGGTGTGCTCCATCAGCACGATGACCCGGCGGGCCCCGTGGACCAGGTCCATGGCACCGCCCATGCCCTTGACCATCTTTCCCGGGATCATCCAGTTCGCCAGATCCCCGGAGGCCGCCACCTGCATGGCCCCCAGCACGGCGGTGTCGATGTGGCCGCCGCGGATCATGCCGAAGGACAGCGCGGAGTCGAAGAAGGACGCCCCGGGCAGCACCGTCACCGTCTCCTTGCCCGCGTTGATCAGGTCCGAATCGATCTCTTCCTCGAGCGGGTACGGGCCGACGCCGAGGATGCCGTTCTCGGACTGCAGCACCACCTCGACGCCCGGCGGCAGGTGATTCGGGATGAGCGTGGGCAGGCCGATGCCGAGGTTGACGTACGTGCCGTCCACCAGTTCGCGGGCGGCCCGGGCCGCCATCTGCTCGCGAGTGAGCGCCATGTCAGGCACCGCCTTCCTGCTCGGTACGCACACACCGTCGTTCGATCCGCCGCTCGGCGGCCGGATCGTCGGGAAAGACCCGAACCACCCGTTGCACGAACACCCCCGGCAAGTGCACCTCGTCCGGATCCAGTTCACCCGGCTCCACCAGGTGCTCGACCTCGGCGACGGTGACGCGACCGGCCATCGCGGCCAGCGGGTTGAAGTTGCGGGCCGAGGAGCGGAACACCAGGTTGCCGTGACGGTCCCCGATGGTGGCCCGCACCAGGGCGTAATCGGTCCTGATGCTCTCCTCCAGCAGGTACTCACGGCCGTCGAACGTCCGCGTCTCCTTCGGCGGCGACGCCACCGCGACCTGCCCGTCCGGGGCGTACCGCCAGGGCAGCCCGCCGTCTCCGATCTGCGTCCCGGCCCCGGCCGGCGTGTAGAACGCCGGGATGCCCGCCCCGCCGGCGCGCAGCCGTTCCGCCAGCGTCCCCTGCGGCACCAGCTCCACCTCCAGCTCGCCGCTCAGGTACTGGCGGGCGAACTCCTTGTTCTCACCCACGTACGAACTGGTCATGCGCGCGATCCGGCCGGCCCGCAGCAGGAGCCCCAGCCCCCAGTCGTCCACTCCGCAGTTGTTGGAGACGACCTTGAAACCACCCGCACCCTGCTCCAGCAGCGCGGCGATCAACGCACTCGGTATGCCGCACAACCCGAACCCGCCGACGGCCAGTGACGCCCCCTTGGGGATGTCCGCCACCGCCTCGTCCATACTGTCGACCGTCTTGTCCAGCCCCATACTGCCCCTTTACGCCAAGGGGCGCGTACGCCCCGAACGGCCCCAGGCGCGCACATCGTCCGACCTGTGCGCCATGGCCTTTCCAACGACGCAACGACCCTAAGGACGCACGACAGCCGACCGGTATAGGTGCTTCCGACACCTTCCGGCCGGGCAGAGTGTGGCTCTCGACCAGGTCCATCGGAAAGGCACACGCCCGGGCTCACCGGCCTCGCGACCGGCCGCCATAGCGCCTGCGACCACACCTGCGGCTTTCAGCTGTGCGATCCAGCCATAGCAGCAACGACCCGACCGTTTCGCCACTCTGGCCGGTCGGTCCCGTCCGCACGAGCCGGAAGCATTCCTGCCGCTCGGCCCGGAGCTTCCTGGCCTCTGCGACTTCCGCTCCTTGCGGATCTCGAAGTCCGTCCCGCCCCTTGAGCCGGGGAGTTGCAACGACCGCCGGATCCGAAGTGCTCCGGCGGGACTTCGTCGTCCCACACGCTCTCGCGCAGGTCTCCCCGACTGTACGGACACCTCCGCGCCTTGAGGCTCTGACCTGGCATTATGCACCTACCGTGGATCGACTGGACGCCCCTGGACGGCCGTTGCCACCTGTGCCACGTCATGTCGAGCGAGGGGCCCGGAATCAGGGCCGGGGCCTCTTTGGGCCCGTCTCAGCGGTATTGCGGGGTGTTCGGTGGTGTCTCACTCACGCTCTGCACGTTCTCCCCTCTCACGCTCGGGTCAGCACGGGTCCCGCCACACCCCCAGTTCCGGCTTCTTGCGCATGGACGACAGTCCCAGCTCGCGGGACTCGGCGCAGAACCCTCCGGTCGGCTCCGCGTACTCCACGTGGAAGACCGCCTTGCCCGCCTCGATGAACGGAGTGAGCTCGGCGCACTCGCCGTACTGCGCGCACTCCTCGTTGACGGCGAAGTCGAAGTCGTCCACGAGGCGCGGGATCTGCGGCAGGTCGTTCTTGAGGCCCACCGACAGGCCGCGTTCGTGTGCGATGTCCGCGATCATGCGGTTGTAGCGGATCTGGTCGGCGGCGGTGAGCGGGAACCCGGTGTCGTGGTCGTAGCCCTCCACCAGGTCCGGCTCCACCGCGTCGAAGCCCTTGTCCCGGCACATGTCGAACCGCCGCTCCATGATCGGCTTCAGCACGGCGATCCGGCGGATGTCCAGCCAGCGCTCGCCCTGCCAGCCGTTGGTTCTGCCGAGAACGGAGCGCGGGAACGCGTCCCGGTCGGGCCGGAAGTCCTCCCAGGCTCCGACGTTGACATAGCAGATCACCTTGCGGCCGTCGCGGTGGAGGCGAGCCACGTCCGCGGCGGTGTTCTCGAAGCCGTCGATGTCGTAGACGGGCACCTCGGCCGACGGGTCCGCCCTGCCGTCGAGCTGCCACTGCCAGGCGAGCCCGGGGCGCGGGCGCCAGGGTGTCCCGCCGGGGGTGTGGGAGGTCCCGGGCGGGACCGGTGAGGTGCGGGACGGGGCGGACCGGTCGTCCGTGCTCCTGGCGCCGTCGGGGCCGGAGCACCCGGTCAGGACCGTGGTGGCCAGCACGGCCAGCGCGGCCAGCACCGTCATCACGGGCGATGCGGGCCGTGCGGGCTCGTACGGCAAAGGATTATTCCCGCTCATGTCCGTCCCTCGTCCTCTGTCACGGCCAGGGCAGGGGTCAGCTCTGCCCAGGGATTGGGCAGTTCACCCGTCACGGGGCCGCAGATCCCCGCGCCCCGGTCCTGCGCGGTGCGTACGGCCAGGGGCACGAGCGCTTCGGGCACACCGTAGACGAGGTGGCAGAGCCGTTCCGGTGGGGGCGGCTTCGCCCGGGCGGAGCGGCTGAACGCGGCGACGTAGGTGGACCAGTGACCCTCGAAGGTGACGGTCAGGTCGGCGAGGCGGACGTAGCCGGGCGCCGGGTCCACGCCGGGGTTGAGCACGACGGTCCGCGCGCCGGTCCGGCGCAGGGACCGGACCAGCCTGCGGCAGCCCGGCAGGCCGTCCGGTCCCGCGGTCACCCGGTCCAGGAAGCAGCCGTCGACCGCGTACCACTCCCGGTGCCGGCGCGCGTCGGCGGTGACCGCGGACGGGTCCCGCGCGCCGTAGTCGGTGTCGACGTAGCCGAGCAGCCGGGCGCCCGCCGCCCGCAGCGCGTCCGCGACCGCCGCGAAGGCCTGGTCCGGGCCGGTCCCGGGACCGTTCGCGGGGTTGAGCACGACGGCGTAGGTACGGTCGGCGGCCATGATGAGCCGGTGCCAGGCGCCCGGGTCCTCGGCCGGATGGACGTACAGGGGGATCAGCAGACTCACGGCGAGCGGTCGCCTTCCGTGCCGGTGGTGTCCGTGCCGCCGTCCGCCCACAGCGCGGCCAGTGACTCCTCGAGGGTGTACGAGGGACGCCAGCCGAGTGCCTTGTCCGCCGCCGTGCTGTCGGAGCACTGCCACGACACCGCCGCCGAGCGGCCCGAACCTCCCGTGGTCCCCGCGCACTCCTCGATTCGTCCCCCGAAACCGGCCCGACGGGCCAGCATGTGCACCAGGTCGCGCACACGGACCGCCTCGCCGCCGCCGATGTTGAGGACGGGCGGGAGCGGCCCGGCCGCCGTGACGGCGAGTACCGCCGCGCGCGCGACATCGCGTACGTCGACGAAGTCGCGGTACGCGGACAGGTCACCGAGCCGCAGCGTCGTCGCTGCTCCGGTCCCCGCCCCTGCCCCTGTCGCCGCGCCGGCCTCGCGCAGCAGGGCGGCGACCCGGCCGGGCAGGCCGGTGGGCGGCGCACCCGGTCCCACCGGATTGCCCACGCGCAGCACCACCGCGTCCAGGCCGGAGGCCGTCACCGCCGCCGTGCCCGCGAGTTTGGTCGCGCCGTACGCTCCGAGCGGGCGGGTCGCCGCCGTCTCCGTCACCTTGGCGCCGGGTTCCCCCGGGCCGTACTCGGCGGCCGACCCCAGATGCACCAGCCGTGCCCGGGGTGCGGCCTGCCGCAGTGCGGCGCACAGGGCGGCGGGGCCACGGGCGTTGACCTCGGCCAGGGTGACCGCGTCCCCGCCGGTCGCGCCCGCGCAGTTGATCACGGCGTCCGGCGCCGCCTCCGCCAGGGTCTTGGCCAGCCGGTCCGGGGAGTCGGCGGCCAGGTCGATGCGCAGACCCGCGCCGGCCCCCGTGGGCGAGCGGCCGGCCTCGGGCAGGTGTGTGTCCGGCAGACCGCGCAGGTGTGCGACGACATGACGGCCCAGGTAACCGGTGCGGCCCAGGACGAGAATGCGCATGGGTACTCAGGCTCCCTTGAGCAGCATGGCCTTGCGGGTGGTGAACTCCGCGTTGGCCCGGTCGTAGTCGTCCGGACGTCCGATGTCCAGCCAGTATCCGTCGAACTCGTAGGCATGCGGCGGGCGCTGGGCGGCGAGGAGGTCCAGGACGAGTTCGTCGAAGCCCAGCGGGAGGCCGGGCGTGTATCCCTCGAGCGTCGAGCGGGACAGCCCGTAGACACCCATGGAGACGAGGTAGTCCATGCTGGGTTTCTCGGTGAAGGCGATGACCCTGCTCGCCCGGGTGGTCAGCACGCCGAAGTCGATGTGGACCTTGCGGGCGTAGGTCGCGATGGTCAGCGGGGCACCGGACTCCCGGTGCCGGTTCAGGACGTCGGCGTAGTCGAGGTCGGTCAGGACGTCGCCGTTCATCACCAGGAAGGTCTCGGGCAGCCGTTCACGCAGCGTGAGCAGGGGGCCCATGGTGCCCAGGGGGTTCTCCTCGGTGGCGTAGTCGATGTCCATGCCCCACTGGGAGCCGTCGCCGACGTAGGCGCGGATGATCTCGCCGAGATGGCCGATGGCGATGGTGCAGTGGGTGAAGCCGGACGTGGCGAGCTGGCGCAGCACGATCTCCAGGATGGCGTGCTGGTCGCCGATGGGGACGAGCGGCTTGGGAAGGGCTGTGGTGTAGGGCCGCAGCCGGACGCCCTTGCCTCCTGCCAGTATCACTGCGTGCATGGGCCTTCTCCTTCGGATCCTTCGTGTTTCCCGGGGACGTGCCGGACGCGGATCGGGTGGTACGGGTCGGACCGGGGCGGACGGGGCGGGTCAGATGTTGTAGATGCCGGCCTTGTAGCGGGCCAGGTTGGCCGGGGCGCGGAAGAACTCCACGGTCCGGGCGAGTCCTTGCTCCAGCGTGTGGGCGGGTTTCCAGCCGGTGGCGTCGGCGAGCCGGGTGGCGTCGGCGACCAGCCGCATCACTTCGGAGTTGGCGGGCCGCAGCCGGGCCGGGTCCTCCCGCACGTCGAGGGCGCTGTCCATGACCTCGCCGATCAACGCGACGAGGTCGCCGACCGAGATCTCCCCGCCGGTACCGGCGTTGAAGGTGCGGCCCACGACCTGCTCGGCGGGGGCGGTGCCGACGGCGAGGAATGCCTGCGCCGTGTCCTCGACGTAGGTGAAGTCCCGCGTGGGCCGCAGGTCGCCGAGGGTGATGGTCCGCTCCCCCGCCGCGACCTGGCCGATGACGGTGGGGATCACCGCGCGCATCGACTGGCGCGGCCCGAAGGTGTTGAACGGCCGCAGCGTCACCACCGGAGTGTCGAAGCTCGCGTGGTAGCTGTCGGCCAGCCGGTCCCCGCCTGCCTTCGAAGCGGCGTACGGAGACTGGGTGTTGATGGGGTGGTCCTCGGTGATCGGCACGGTCCGCGCGGTGCCGTAGGTCTCGCTCGTGGAGGTGTGCACCAGTCTCGGCGTACTCAACTGGCGTACTGCTTCGAGCACGTTGAGGGTGCCGGTGACGTTGGTGTCCACGTAACTGTGCGGCGCCCGGTAGGAGTACGGGATCGCGATGAGCGCGGCCAGGTGGTAGGCGCAGTCGGCCCCTGTGAGCAGGTCGCGTACCGATCCGGGGTCCCGGACGTCGCCGAGGACGATGTCCACCTGGTCCAGGACGTCCGGGGAGAGGGTCTCCAGCCATCCGTAGGAGGAGAAGGAGTTGTACTGGGCCATGGCCCGGACGCGGTACCCGGCAGCGACGAGCGCTTCGGTGAGGTGTGAGCCGATGAAGCCTTCGGCCCCGGTGACGGCGGCGAGCGGTGCGGAGGTCAACTCGGTTTCCTTCCGGTTACTTGAACGGGTGAGGTGCGGCGGTACCGAGTGGTGCGCGGTACCGGGTCGTGGTGCGCGGTGCCCAGGGGCGGTGCGCGGTGTCGGGTCGTGGTGCGGGATGGTGCCCGTCTGCCCGGCTGCCCGGTGGCACTGGGGTGCGGGGGATACGCGGGGACGGTCAGGCGTGTACCGCCGGCCGGCCGAGCAGCCTCAGCACGCACACCGACAGGCACAGGGCCGCGGCGCCGCAGCACAGCGGCAGGACGGCCGGCCCCGGCGGCAGGCGCAGCAGGGTGACCAGGGCGGCGCAGCCCGCGGCGGTCAGGCAGATCAGGGCGGAGGGCCAGGCGACGCCGAACGCCTGGAGCAGCAGGGCCGTCCACAGCGTCGCGGCCAGGAGCAGCAGCGCGGCCGGATCGGCTCCGGTGAGGAGTGCCGCGGGCGTCAACGGCAGGAGATAGGCGAGCAGGCAGAGACCGAGGAGGCCGGCGGACCTCAGGAGGAAGGCGGTGGGCGTCGCGGTCGCCCGCAGCGCCGCGACCGACCAGCCCCGGTAGCGGTACAGCAGCCACTCGGCCGGTCCCATGCTCACGGTCAGCACGATCACGGCGTACGGGTGCTGTCGGCCCTCCAGCAGGACCAGTGACGCCGCGGCGAGGCCGAACAGTCCGTAGGGCAGGGAGGCCGGCAGGGGTGGTCGGCGCGCGCCGGGGACGGGCGGGGTGCCGAGCACGCTCCGAAGCGACCAGCCGGCGGCGGCGAGCGTGGCCACCAGGGCCAGCAGGGGCAGACCGAGCCTCAGCACGGGGCCTGGCTCCCCCCACGCCAGCAGCACGGCGCCGGCGATCAGCGGTGTCAGGGATGCCAGCAGCAGCCTTTCCCGGGCGAGGACCAGCAGTGCCGAAGCGGCGGCCAGGTACAGCGACTGGCCGGCGGCGGCCAGGGTGACCGGTCCACCGCCGGCCACCACGGCCGCGGTCGCCGTGGCCAGGACCGCGCCGAGGGCGGCCCCGGTCAGCAGGGTGCGGCCCGCCTCGTGGCGCCCCGTCGCCAGGCGCAGGTGGGCGCGGTGCCCCAGCGCCTGGCCCCAGGCCCAGGAGACGACACCGGCCGCGATGAGGGCGGGTGCGTACCGTGCCGCCTGCCCCAGCGGTGCGGCGAGCAGGTAGGCGAGGCCCGGCAGGGCGAACAGCACGCCGCGCAGCAGACAGCGCGCGGTGTCGGGACGCCAGGGGTCGGAGGTGGGCGCGAGCTCGGGGAACGTCCTGGGGACGCGTTCGTACAGGGCGGAAGCCAGGGAGAACAGGTTCGGATGGCCGTACCGCTGCCGGACGGCGTCCGCGGACAGTCCTTCCGCCTCCAGCAGCGCGGCCACCTCGTAGGGGTGGACGGCGGGGCCGATGCGGTCGGCCAGGGCGGCGGCCAGCCGGTCCACCTCCTCCTGGTCCGGGACGGGCCGCGGTGAGCGCATCACGAGGGTGGGGTCGTCGGCCGGGAGGGTCCGCGGCAGCCGTAGGGCGGCGGCCGGCCGGAGGGCGAGGGTCTCCTGTTCGGCTCCGCCCGGCTCCAGTGCCATGGGGCCGCTCATATGGCCGCACTCCTTGTCGCCATGGGTGACGGAACCTGTGTGCGCTCGTTCGGGGACGGTGCGGCCGCGACGGCACCCGGAACGTGCCCGTTCTCGTCCGCGGCCCGGACGGCCGTGGCGGCGGGGCCTGCCGGCCGCTGTGCGTACGTCCTCGTGCCGTCCTGTGTCCCCGTGCCGTCCCGTGTTCCCGCCTCGGCCGACTGCCGCCGGGTGCCGGACAGTTCCAGGTAGATGGCGCGGAAGGTGTCGACGGTCCGGCGCAGGGTGAACTGCTCGATCACCCGGAGCCGGGCCGCGTCCCCCATGGCCGCGCGCCGCGCGGGATCGCCGAGCAGTTCCAGCGCGGCGGCGGCCATCGCGGCCGGGTCCCGCGGCGGTACGACGAGACCCGTGTCCCCCACGGCCTCGCGGACTCCGCCGACGTCGGTGGACACCGTCGCCCGCCCGCAGGACATGGCCTCGATCAGTGTGAAGGGGAAGCCCTCGCTGATGCTGGAGAGCATCACGACGTTGCCGGCGGCGTACGCGTCCTTGATGTCGTCGACGCGGCCCTCGAAGGTGACGGCGTCCCCGTGACCGAGTTCGGCGGCGAGGGCCTCGCACCGTTCCCGGTAGGCCTCCCCGCCCCGGGGTGTTCCGCCGAACAGCCGTAGCCGGACGTCGGGACGTTCCGTCCGGACCAGGGCGAGGGCCCGGACGAGGGTCTCCAGGTCCTTGATCGGGTCGACGCGGCCGGCCCAGCTGAGGGTCGGCACGTCCGGTTCGGGTCCGGCCGGTGGGAAGGCGTCCGGGTCCACCCCGTTGTAGACCGTGCGGATCGACGCCGGGTCGGCCCCGCCCTCCTCCTCCCACAGTCGGTTGTAGCGGTTGCCCGGCGTGATCAGGGCGGCCCTGCGGTAGCTCTCCTCGGCCAGGAGCCGGAAGAAGCCCAGGACGAGTGCCTTGACCGGCCAGCGGTAGGGACCGGTGCGGTAGCCGAGGTAACGCTCGCGGAGGTAGACGCCGTGTTCGGTGAGAAGCAGAGGGACACCGTGCCGTTCCAGGGCGGCCAGTCCGGGCAGGACGGCGAGACCACCGCTGACCGCGTGGGCGACCCCGTCCTTCGGCAGGGGTGCGGCCAGCGGGCGCAGGGCGTGCTCGAGCAGTCCGGTGGCGGTGACCGCGTCGTGCAGCGTGGGGCGGGCCTCACGGACGACCAGGCCCCGGCGGTTCCACACGGCGGTCAGCACCGCGATCGCCCGGTCGCCGCGCAGGAACGGGCTGAGTGTTCCGTCGGCGGCGGCCCGCGCCATGGTGTACAGGGCCGGGGCGAATCCGCTCTCCGCGCACGGGTCGAGCAGCGCCGTCAGGAACTGCTCGTAGGCACCGGCCAGGACTTCGCGCGGACGCCGCCCGGGCGTGCGGCCCTCGGGCGGGATTCCCCACATCGGGACGGTCAGGACGTTCGAGACGTGCGCGGGCAGGTCCCACACGACGGGTTCGCGGCCGGTGCCCGTGACGGCGAGGACGTCGAAGTCGAGGTCGGGCATGCCACGGACGAGTTGGTCGCACCAGACGCTCACTCCGCCGTGACTGTGCGGATAGGTGCCTTCGGTGAGCAGGGTGACGCGCGTCGAGCTGGGGCGTCGCGCGCCGTGGTGAACGTGCATCGGTGGGCTCCACGGCCGGGTGTGAGGTGCGGGGAGGGTCGTGCAGGCCCGGTCCCGGCCCCCGCTCACGCGTCGGGGGCCGGGCTCTCGGGTCGTGCGCCGTTCAGCTCCGCACGGTGTACGGGACGTGGTCGCTCACGCCGGCGGGGACCCGGGTGTCCGGGGCCGGCTCGGTGACAGGGGCCGTCCCGGCCGGGGCGCTCGGGTCCGGCGCCTTCGTCCCCGGGGCCGTCGGTTCCGGGGCCCGCCCGTCGTCGGTGGCGGCACCGGTGCCGCCACCGGTCGTGGCGGACTCCGGCAGGGTGAAGGCCAGGGCCTGGCCCTCCGTCGGCGTCCAGCCGGACGTCCGGCCCGCGTACGCCTCGCCGAACGCATCGCCCTCGAGGGTGGTTCCGGTGGGCACGGTGACGGTGACGGTCGTGCCGTCCGGTGCCTCGACGGTCACCGTGCCGCCGGTGCGGTAGGCGGTGACCTGACCGCCCCGCAGGGCGTCGGCCCAGGCGGCGCGGCGCTGGAGTTCGGCGCCGATGTCCTTCATCCGCAGGTTCACCACAGGGGTGTTGTCGGCGAACAGGGCCTCATAGCCGTCGAGTACGCCGTCCAGGACCGGGTAGGCGATGCGGTCCTCGGCCAGGTTGGACTGGTGGATGAAGTGCGGTTTGGGGTCGTTGGCGAGGACGTGGCCGAGTCCGATCCGGGTCTCGAGGGGGACGATGTGCTCGGTGTACCCCGTCGCGGTGTCCAGCGGAGCCGGCAGGCACGTCGTGGTGGCCGGGTTGTCCTCGCAGATTCCGCTTCCGCCCTGGGCGCGGCTGGTGTAGATCCAGTTGTACTCGTCGACCTGCTCGGCCGCCCGTCCGGCGTTGAAGAAGACGTTCATCGGGTAGCGCGAGACGGTCGTGGCCGGGCCGACCCTGCGCTGCGCGGGATCGCGGGAGTTGTCCGAGGCGAGCCAGGTGACGCCGTTGTCGGCGAGGGCGGGGGCGAGGTTCGGGTTGTCGTCGGGCTGCTGCGGCAGCACCTTGAGTCCGGAGTGTTCGCCGGTCACCAACTCGTCGTTGTGCAGGGGCAGTCCGGCGGTCTCGCCCCAGACGCGGTTGGTGGCGATCTCGTCGGAGATGGCCGTGCGGCCGACCCACTTGGTACTGCCGTCGGCGTGGGTGGCGCACCGCCACGGCACCACTGCCGTGTCCTGTTCGCAGCCGAGGAAGGCGTGCGTGTAGGTGTGGTTGATCCAGCGGAACCGGTCCCGCTCCGCGATCAGTCTGTCCGCCAGGGGGTCGGCTCCGCCGTTGCCCTCGCGGTGGTCGACGCTGCCGGCGCCGTTGTAGGCGAGGTCGAGGGTGAAGTCCTGCTCGTTCTGCCAGGAAGTGGCGTGGTCGACGTCGGCGGGGAGCATGCGGATCGGGTCGGGTGTGCCCTCGCCCTCGGGGCAGTCGACGTCGCCGGGGGTGCAGTTCAGCTCCGTGTCCCAGCGGTCGTCGGCGGCGAGGACGTCGTCTACGTGCACGGCGAAGTAGTTCCTGGAGGCGCCCAGGTGCACGCCGCCGGTCATCCAGTCCACGATGCCGCGGGCCAGCAGCCTGAACTGCTGCTGGTGCTGGTTGTAGACGAACGTGACGACGAGTTCCCGCCGCCCGTCGTGCCGGTACTCCCCCACCAGTGAGCCCCGCCCGGGCCCGCCCGGGATCGCGGCCTCGACGTACGGGGTGAAGTCCGCACCGGCCACGGGGGTCGAGAGGTAGGCGTAACTCTCGCCCACGGTGGGAGAGTTGTCCTCGAAGGGGACCTGGCCTTCCAGGTAGCCGAAGGGGCCTGCCCGGCCCGCGGTGGTCACCTCGGCCCGCACTCCGTCGACGCTGCCGGCGTAGCCGCCGTCGACCGGGTACCGCAGGCCCGCCTCCGGACGCGCGTAGGTGTAGGCGTCGACCTGCGGGATGTCGTAGGTCCGCTCGTAGGCGGCGAGCGCCGTCATCTCGGGCGAGTTCACCGGGAACGGGTTGTCGTTGGGCAGAACCACCGCCTGGTACTTGGCACGGGGTCGCCCGTCCACGGTATCGGCGAGGAAGCCTGCGTCGAGGGCGGGGCGGTCGGACCGGGTGAGGTCCACTTCGGTGTACGGCGTGCCGGCGGCCTCGAGTTCGGCCGCGATCGCGTCCACGGCCGGGCCTCCGTCGCTGACGACCAGAATGCGCAGGTCGACGCGGGGTAAGTCGTCGGCGGCGTGTGCGGCCGCACACGGCAGGCCGAGGGCGGCGATGAGTGCGCCCACCGTGAACACGGCGGTGCGTGTGATCCGCTTCATGCGGTGCAGTCCCCTCCCACGGACAGGGGTGGACACCGCTCCGCCGGAGCCGACGCACCCCCTCGCGTGACGCCGGCGTCCCCCTCAGAAGCCAGTCGTCGACGCATCCGTCGCATCACATGGTGATGCCTTTGTGTGCTTTTTGTGGGTGAGTTGCGAAACCTGACGGAAAAGTGCGGGTGGCCATTGGGGTGCCGGCGGTCCGGAAGCGACCGGTGCGGCGCCTCGGGACACGGGAGGCCGGAGGGGGCGCGTGGAACACCGGAGCAGGTCGGAGACGTGAACGGCCCACCGGCGGGCCGGGTGGCCCGCCGGTGCGACTGCCGGAGGTCTGGACTTCTTGGCGGGTGTGGTACCGAACCGGATTCGGTCAACGGCGTCGGAAACCGGCAGACCGTCAGACCGCCAGACCGCCAGACCGCCAGACCGCCAGAGGCACGGCGGGCCAGTCAGGCCCGACAGACCCGTCAGGCGCAGAGCACCCGGGTCTCGGGCGTGTACACCGGACCGCCGCCGGCGCTCTCGCTGTCGCTGAACTCGGCGTAGTAGTACGAGTAGAAGCCGATGTTGCCGTTGCAGCCGGAGTCGGGGGCGACCTGCAGGGTCAGCGTGACGGTCCGGCTCTGCCCGGGCGGGACGGTGGCGCCGTAGTTGGCGCCGAGGTCCGCGGGCCCGGTCCCCGCGCAGGGGGTGCTGCCGGCCGCGGTGGCCAGGGCGCAGCCGGTGAAGCTGTACTTCAGGTCGGGGCGCTGGGTGGTGAGCCACGTGGGGTCGATCGTCTGGTACACGAACCAGACGTCGTACGTCCTGTTGTTGGTGAGGGTCATCGACAGCTGGACCGTGCCACCGGGCGTGGTGGTGGCGGCGTCGGCGGTGAACGTCAGCTCGGCGGGCGCGGGGTCGGCCGCGGTGGCCTGGGGGGCCATGCCGAACAGGGCGAGGACGAAGGCGAGAACGGTGGCGAGAACGGTGGCGGGACCGAGGCGTCTCAGTGGTGATCGCATGACCCGGGAGGCTAAACAGGCACCCCCGCGACCGTCTCCCCCGCACGTGGCCTCCCGCCCGCCCACCGACCGAAAGCGCACCTGCCGTGAAGGAGTCGTGCGCACCTCGTGACGCCCGCCGGCCGGTGGCATCACCGCACCACACGGGCGGTCCCGGTGGGGCAACCTGGGCGACGGGCGGAACGGAGCGGCCGCACTGCCGCACCCGGGGCATTGGCGCGTACCGCTCGGGTGACAGCACGATGGCGTACGGTGACGACCGGTGGTGATCGGCGTAGGCGGCCTTCGGCCGCCTACGGACCCGCCCCGGACACCTGGCGCATCACAGAGCGCTCGGAGCGTCCAGGCCGATGAGGGCCCCGACGGGGTCCGGGTCGGGGGTGCCGCGGGGCCACCAGTCGTCGTGGCCGGGCTCGGACTCGTACGCGTACCAGAGGTGGTCGCGGCCGAGGCGGAGCTGGAGGTGTCCCCGGGGGTGGGTGAGGCGGTTGTGCCAGGGGCGGAAGGCGGGCAGGTCCGCGGCGAGGAGGAGGGGGCGGGCACGGTCGAAACGGCCGGCCGGCGGGTCCCAGGGTTCCTCCAGGACCTCGAGTCCGGCCGGGCCGCCCTGGCGCCAGGCGGCGACCGCGCGGGCCAGCTCGGCGGGGGTGCTCCCGGCCGCGCGGGCGAGGGAGGAGTACAGCGCACGGGTGCCGGCGGTGAGTCCGGAGCCGGGGCGGGCGGCGGCGAGCCGCACGGCGTCCTGCCACAGCGTGAACCGGGCGACGGGGTCACGGCCGGTGGTGAGCAGGGCGTGCGCGCGGGCGGCGGCGTCGGTGGCGAGCTGGTCGAGCGCGAACGGATCCGGGCCGCCCGGGGCCGCCGGGTACGCCGGGGGCTGCTCCGGGTGCGGGGGTGGGGGCAGCGGCGGTGGAAGCGGCGGGAGAGCCCGCGGCGCGACGGCCTCACCGGCCCGCACTCCGGGGAGCGGCTCCGGCTCCCTGTCCCGGGCGACACGGGCCGTGCGGGCGGCACTGAGCCGGGACAGGGCGTCGATCACGTCGCGCTCGCCCCGCCCGCGCAGCAGGAGCAGCACGAACGGGTCGGCGTCGAGCAGCCGGGCGGTCTGGTAGCAGAGGGCGGCGGCGTGCTTGCAGGGATGGCCTGAATCGGGGCAGCTGCACTGCGGGGCGAGGTCGCCGGGGTGGGGCAGCAGCGGGGCTCCGCAGTCGGCGAGGGACTGGGGCATCTCCTTGTCCAGCAGGGCCGCGATGTGGCCGGGCCGGTCGGCGGCCGCGTCCAGGAACCGCTCCCACTCGGTGTCCGCGAAGGTGCGCAGCCGTACCTGCACGCGGTACGGGCGGGGACGGCTGCCCTGGACGTAGGCGAGGACGAGCCCGGGGGTGACGGTGATGGCGTCGACGTGCCCCCGCTCCGCGTACCGGCGTCCGCGCGCGAGCCGCGCGGCGTCCAGCGCACCCTCCTCCAGCGCCGTGACCCACGCGTCGCCCCACCAGGTGTCGGCGAACCCCGTGCCGTCCGCAGTGCGGGGAGGGAACGCGGGGAAAGTACGGCGCAGTTCGCCGTCCCGGGTGGGGGCGGCCATGGAGTGGGTCGCTCGGGGGACGGCGGGGAGTCCCTCGGGGGTCGAGGGTTCCTGAGATGTCGGGGGTGGCGGGGGTGTCTGGGGTGGCGGGGGTGTCTGGGGTTCGTGGGCGGTCGGCGGCCTGTGGGGGCGGCCGTCGGGCTTCGGGGGTGGTTCGGCCGCGTCGGAGGGCGCGGGCGAGGGCAGGGGCGGGGGCGGGAGCGAGGGGACGGCGCCGGTGAGCAGGCTCCGTACCACGGGTGTTCCCGTCTCTTCGGCCTGTGCCTCGCCCGACCGGACACCAGCGGCCCGGTCGCCTCGGGTGGTGCGGGGGAGGCGAGGAACTCGGGGGGCGGTGCCCGACGGGACACGGCTGGTGCGCGGGCCGGTGGTGGTGTCCCGGTCGTCGCTCCTCCGGTCGCCGGTTGCCCCGGCGTCGGAGGACCCGGCGTCGGAGGACCCGGCGTCGGTCTCCGGCCGCGCGCGCAGCGCTTCCTGACGGGCCGAGCGCAGGGCTTCCCGCGCGATGTCTCCGGGGCGCCGGGCGGGCCGAGGCTCCGGGTGGTCCGGGCGGCTCCCGATGCCGTCGGCAGCGGACGGCGGGGCGGCGCCGTCCGCCTCCCCTGCGCGCCGCTCCGCCTGTACGCCGGTGTCGGTACCGGCGTCACCGGCCGCCGATGCGGTCGCCGGGTTCTCGTGACCCGTCGCCGTCTCCCCCTCGGCCTCCGGGCCCGAATCGCCCTTCGCATCCCCGGCCCTGCACTCGTCCCCGTCCCCGTCCGCCGTCCCGGGGCTCCCCGTGTCCGTCGTGCGCCGGGCCCGTACCGCCCTGCGCAGGGCGGTACGGGCCACGTCACCGGGGCGTTGCTCCTGGGCGCCCGCGGGTTTCCCGTCCTCCCCCGCGTCCGGCACCGGATCGGCGCTCGCGCGCCTGCGGGCGGCCCGCAGGGCCTCCCGGGCCTCGTCGGAGGGGCGGGGGGTCATGACGTCCTCCGCAGGGAGACCAGGTCGGACAGCTCGCGGTCGGTCAGTTCCGTGAGGGCCGACTCGCCGGAGCCGAGGATCGCGTCGGCGAGGGCCCGCTTGGCCTCGAGCATCTCGGCGATGCGGTCCTCGATCGTGCCCTCGGTGATCAGGCGGTGGACCTGGACCGGCTGGGTCTGGCCGATGCGGTAGGCGCGGTCGGTGGCCTGATCCTCGACCGCCGGGTTCCACCAGCGGTCGAAGTGGACGACATGGCCCGCGCGGGTGAGGTTCAGGCCGGTGCCCGCCGCTTTCAGGGACAGGACCAGCACGGGGGTCGCGCCGCTCTGGAAGCGGTCCACCATGCGCTCCCGCTCCGGTACCGGCGTACCGCCGTGGAGGAGGTCGACCGGCACCGCGCGCTCGGTCAGATGTGCGGTGATCAGCCGGGCCATGCCGACGTACTGCGTGAAGACCAGGGCCGATCCGTCCTCGGCGAGGAGGGTGTCCAGCAGTTCGTCCAGCAAGGCGAGTTTGCCGGAGCGGGCCGCGAGGCGGTCGCCGCCGGCCCGTGCGTGCGCGTCCTTGAGGTAGAGCGCCGGGTGGTTGCAGATCTGTTTCAGCGCGGTCAGGAGCTTCAGCACCAGGCCCCGGCGGCCCATGCCCTGGGCGGTCTCGATGGCGAGCATCGACTCGCGCACCACCGCCTCGTAGAGCGCGGCCTGTTCGCGGGTGAGCGGGACGGGGTGGTCCGTCTCGGTCTTGGGCGGCAGCTCGGGGACGATGCCCGGGTCGGACTTCTTGCGCCGCAGGAGAAAGGGCCGCACCAGGCGGGAGAGCCGCTCGACGGCCTCGTCGTCCTCGCCGGCCTCCACCGCGCGGGCGTGCCGGGCGCGGAAGGACGTGAGGGGGCCGAGGAGTCCGGGGGTCGTCCAGTCGAGGAGGGCCCACAGCTCGGAGAGGTTGTTCTCGACGGGGGTGCCGGTGAGGGCCACGCGCGCGGGGGTCGGGATGGTGCGCAGCGCCTTCGCCGTGGCCGAGTGCGGGTTCTTGACGTGCTGTGCCTCGTCGGCGACGACCATGCCCCAGCGCTGTGCGGCCAGTGTCGGGGCGGCCGAGCGCATGGTGCCGTAGGTGGTGAGGACGAAGCCGCCGGTCAGGTCGTCCAGGGTCCGGTCCGGGCCGTGGAAGCGGCGCACGGGTACGCCGGGGGCGAACCGCGTGATCTCCCGCTGCCAGTTGCCGAGCAGGGAGGCGGGGCAGACGACCAGGGTCGGCTCGGTGCGGTCCCGTTTCAGATGCAGCGCGATGAGGGTGATCGTCTTGCCGAGGCCCATGTCGTCGGCGAGGCAGCCGCCGAGGCCGAGGGAGGTCATGAGGTCGAGCCAGGCCAGGCCCCGCAGTTGGTAGTCGCGCAGGGTGGCGTCGAGTCCGGGGGGTGGGTCGGCGGGCCGGACGCCCGTGGTGAGGCGGTCCCGGAGGACGGCGAGGGCGCCGACGGGGACCGCCTCGACGGTCTCGCCGTCGGCCTCCGCGGTGCCGGTGAGGGCGACGGACAGCGCGTCGACGGGATCGAGCAGGCCCAGCTCCCGTTTGCGGGCCTTGCGGACGAGGGCCGGGTCGACCAGCACCCACTGGTCGCGCAGCCGGACGACGGGGCGGTGGGCCTCGGCCAGGGCGTCCATCTCGGCCTCGGTGAGCGGGTCGCCGCCGAGCGCGAGCTGCCAGCCGAAGCGCAGCAGATCCTCGCTCTCGAAGAAGCCGCTCCCGTCGGTCGCCGATCCGGGAGCCGGCCGGACCACCGCCGTCGCGGTGAGGTCCTGGGCCAGGTCCCGGGGCCAGTGCACGGCGACACCGGCCGCGGCGAGGCGGGTGGCGGCGACACCGAGCAGGTCGTTCAGCTCGTCCTCGGACAGTGCCAGTACGTCGGGTACGTCCTGGTCGGAGAGCCGGTCCAGCGGGGGCCAGACGCGGGCGGCCCGGCGGACGGCGAGGGCGGCGTCCACGCGCGCGCGGGGGCCGAACGCGCTGTCCGCCGTCCCCGCCCACAGGGCTGCCGCGTCGGCGACGAGGGTGGGGTCGGCGAGGCTGTGCACCTGGACGACCGCCGCGCCCGCACCGCGCGCGCCGGTGCCTCCCGCACTCTCGTCGGCGCCGTCGAACAGGTCGTACGCGGAGAGGTCGAGGCGGAGCGAGACGCGCACACCGGCGTCCATGCCGGCGGCGACCTCGGCGGCCCAGTCCTGGGCACCGGGCAGCCGCTGGGCCTTGCGGGCGGCGAACGGCAGCCCCGAGGCGTACGGCGCGGCCGGGGTGCGGGGCAGCGTGTCCGCGACCGCGTCCAGGAAGGCGCGGACCAGGGCTTCCGGCTGCGGCAGCCGGAGCGGGCCGGGGCCGGGCAACGGGGCGGCGTGGCCCTCGAAGGGCAGGGCCGCGGCCACCGCGCGCAGGTGTGCCACGTCGTCCGGGTCGAGAGGTCCAGCCCGCCAGGCATCGTGGCCGGTGGCCGTCAGGCCGGGCAGCAGCCGGCCGCGCGCCGTGAGCCGCAGGGCGTGCAGGGCGGCGGCGCCCCAGCAGGCGGTGGCGGGGTGCGCCGCTGGGTCGTGCCGGGCGCGGACCAGCAGGGGCAGGGCCTCGTCGAGGGGGAGGGAGAGCGCGGTGACCGTCCGCCGCCGGACTCCGTCTCCGTGCGGGCGGATGACGGTGAGCCGTGTACGCGGGGCGTACTCCGGGACGGCTTCGGCGGGGCCGCTCCCGGGGTCGTAGAAGGCGATGCGTCCGTCGCGCGGCAGGGCCGCCGGCAGGAAGACGGCGGCGAGACCGACGGGGATCTCCGCGGCGGCGGCCGCGATCGCCGCGTCCGCCGGGCCGGCCTCCCCCGTGCCCGCCCCGGCCGTGTGCCGTTCGGCTGTCATGGTCCCCTCGCTCATGCGCCCTGTCACCTCCCGCCCGTCCCCGCGCACGCCCACCCGTGTCGTCGGATTGTTTCGCCTTCGACTCTACGGGCGGGCACTGACAACCGGTTCCGCGGCCGGACCTGTGCGGACCGGGCGCATCCGGTCACGGGCCGGGAGCGGCGGTACGGATCAGGGCACCGTCCGGGAGACGACGTACACCCTGGGGAAGCCCGGCTTGCCCTCGTTGACGACGACATCGTGCGTGGGCGCGGGCTTCTTCTGTCCGTTGACGAGACCGGACCAGATGCCGGGGCGGTCGAACTTCCAGCCGGTGACTTCCCGGTCGCGGTCGCTGATGGTGAGGCTGTCCCGCTTCAGGTCGTCCTGCTGCACGCCCATGCTGGTGAGAAAGGCGCTCAGGCCGGCGTCGGTGGTCTCGAACTCGACGTACAGGCGGCTGGTCTTCCAGTTGTTCGTCTCGTAGGTGGCCACCCACCAGGCGGGGTGCGGGATCGGCACATGGTAGAGGCGGCGCTGCACCTTCGACGGCCAGCCCTGGGTCAGGCTGTTCGCCGAGTACCTGGCCTCCTTGTCCTTGCCGCTGGCCCGGCTCTGGTTCGCGGAGATCATCAGATACCCGGCCGGGACACCGATGAGCAGCACGATGATCAGCAGGGTGAGCGCCCTGCGGCGGATCATGTGCCCGCGGCCCTCGGGCGGCCGGGGCCCGCCGGGACGGCCGGCCCGATGGGGACCCTCGCCCGTCACGGCGTCTCCTGGGTGGCTCGGCCGGCCTCCGCATACCGCTCGTAGCGCTCGTAGCGCTCGACCCGGCGGCGCTTGGCACGGCGGAAGCGGCGGGCGACCAGGCGGGCGAGGTCGGCGGCGCCGACCATGCCGGCCTCGGGGCCGAGCTGGGCGCGGACGATGTGGGCCTCGGGGCGGTAGCCGCGGCCGGTGAGGTGCCGTTTGAACGCGTCCCGCGCGGGGCCGATCAGCAGGTCGTCGGCGGCCGAGACCCCGCCGCCGATGACGAAGCAGGAGGGGTCGAGGGCGGCGGCGAGGTTGGCGATACCGACGCCGAGCCACTGGCCGATGTCCTGGAGCAGCTCGATGCACATGGCATCGCCCTCACGGGCCAGCTCGGTGATCATCGGGCCGCTGATCTCGGCGATGTTCCCTTTGACGTGTTCGATGATCCCGTAGGCGACCGGCGAGTCGGCGGCGGCCAGTTCGCGCGCCTCGCGTACCAGTGCGTTGCCGGAGCTGTACTGCTCCCAGCAGCCGCGGTTGCCGCAGGGGCAGCGGTGGCCACCGGGGACGACCTGCATGTGGCCGAACTCGCCGGCGACGCCGTACTTGCCGCGCTTGACCTGGCCGTCCTCGAGGATCGCGCCGCCGATGCCGGTGCCCAGCGTGATCATGACGAGGTGGTCCTCGCCGCGTCCGGCGCCGAAGCGCCATTCGGCCCAGGCGGCGGAGTTGGCGTCGTTGTCGACCAGGACGGGAACGGCGAGACGGCCGGCGAGGCGGTCGCGCAGCGGCTCGTTGCGCCACGACAGGTGCGGGGCGAACAGCACGCGGTTGCGGTCGGCGTCGACCCAGCCGGCCGCGCCGATGCCGACCGCGTGCACATCGTGCCGGTCGGACAGGTCAAGCACCAGTTCGACGATGGTGTCCTCGACGACTTTCGGGCTCTTGGACTTGTCCGGGGTCTCCGTGCGGAGCCGCTCCAGGATGTTGCCGTCGGCGTCGACGACGCCCGCCATCACTTTCGTGCCGCCGATGTCGATGCCGACGGTCGGCACGCGCGGTGCCGTCAGGTGCGAGCGGCGTTCCCGGGTACCGACCGTGCGGAGCACGGGAGCACGGCGGGAGCCGATGGGGGCGGCGCCCGCCCGGGCGGAACTCAATGCCCTGGGGAGTGTGAGGTCGCGGTAGGTGCTCATCGTCGCCGATTCTGCCTCACGGTGACCCAGGGTGGCGTACCCGGGAGCAAAGGGATCACGTGACACGCGCCGTCTCCGGGGCGCTTTCGGCCGCTTCCCGGCGGGGTCCCGATCCCTCTCGAACGGCTTCCCGACGGCTCCCCCGGTGCGCTCCGGCGGCACCACCCGAGGGGATATCCTTCACTTTTCGACGCCCCGCTCCACAGCCTGGTCACATTGTCCGGACAATGCGATGAAGATCATCTCAAGTCCCTCAAGTCGCCTGGAGTTCACCGGGACTTCAGAACCGGGAAAGAGAGGCCGGGGGGGGCCGAGAACCTCGGGTCCCCGGGCCACGGGGCCACGGGGTCCCAGAGCTCGGGGACCCCGAAGCCCGGGACCTCCGTAACCCGGGGGCGTCACGACCGTACGAGCAGCTGGAACTCGAACGAGTAGCGGTCGGGCCGGTAGGTGTGGGTGCCGAACTCCACGGTGCGGCCGGTGTCGTCGAAGGTCACGCGCTGCATGGTGAGCAGCGGGGCGCCCCGCTCCTCGCCGAGCCGCTCGGCCTCGGCGGCCCCGGCGGCGCGGGCTCCGATGGTCTGGCGGGCGCTGTGCAGGGTGATCCCGGCCGCCCGCATCAGCCGGTACAGACCGGTGGCCTCCAGCTGGCGGGTGTCCAGGTCGAGCAGCCCGAGGGGCAGGTAGTTGGTCATGTACGCCATCGGCTCCCCGTGCGCGAGCCGCAGCCGCTCGATGCGGTGCACCTCGCCCGCCTCGGCCACCCCGAGGGCGGCGGCAACCTCGGGAGAGGCGGGAACGACCGTGTTGACCAGGACTTTCGTGGCGGGGCGATGCCCGGCGGACTCCAGATCGTCGTAGAGACTGCTGAGTTCCAGAGGCCGCTTGACCTGGCTGTGCACCACCTGGGTGCCGACTCCGCGCCGCCGCACGAGCAGGCCCTTGTCGACGAGGGACTGGATGGCCTGACGGACGGTCGGCCGGGACAGGCCGAGGCGCCCGGCCAGCTCGATCTCGTTGCCCAGCAGGCTCCCGGGGGTCAGCCTGCCGTGCTCGATGGCGGCTTCCAACTGCTGGGACAGCTGGAAGTACAGCGGTACGGGGGAGCCGCGGTCCACGCTCAGCTCCAGCTGCACGGTCGGGTCCACTCCTGGTTTGGGCACGGCCCGAGCGTAGCCCTGTGCGGGGTGGACGGGAAGTGGCGTAGTTCGGTTGTCCGGACATACGGATTGACAGGGAGGGGCGCGGGCCGCAGTTTGTTCCCATGCGCATCGGGGTCATCGGTACGGGCCGTATCGGCACCATTCACGCCCACACACTCAGCAGGCATCGCGACGTCGGATCCTTGATCCTCACGGATGCCGACCCTGCCAGGGCCCAGGCTCTCGCACACCGGCTCGGTGAGACGGCGGCGCCCGGGGTGGACGAGATCTACACCTGGGGGGTGGACGCCCTGGTGATCACCACGGCCACGTCCGCCCACGCCGAACTCATCGGCCGGGCGGCCCGTTCGGGGCTGCCGGTGTTCTGCGAGAAGCCCATCGCCCTCGACCTCGCGGGCACGTTACAGGCGGTCTCGGAGGTCGAGGCGGCCGGAACGGTCCTGCAGATGGGCTTCCAGCGCCGGTTCGACCCCGGCTACACCGGCGCGCGGGAGGCGGTGCGTTCGGGCCGGCTCGGCCGGCTGCACACCGTCCGGGCCATGAGCAGCGACCCGGAGCCCCCGCCGGCCGGGTATCTGCCGCAGTCCGGCGGGCTGTACCGGGACACGCTGATCCATGACTTCGACATCGTGCGCTGGGTGACCGGCCGGGAGATCGTGGACGTCTATGCCGCCGGGTCCGACGCGGGGCCGGCGATGTTCCGCGAGGCGGACGACGTGGACACCGGCGCGGCGCTCCTCACCCTCGAGGGCGGCACCCTCGCCGTCCTCACCGCGACCCGGATGAACGGCGCGGGCTACGACGTGCGGATGGAGCTCGCCGGGGAGCGGGACCAGATCGTGGTCGGCCTGGACGACCGTACGCCGATCGCGTCCACCGAGCCGACCGGGCCCCCGGCCGCGGACAAGCCGTGGATGGGCTTCCTGGAACGCTTCGGGCCCGCGTACCAGGCGGAACTGAACGGGTTCGTCGAGGTGGTGCGGGGCGATCGGGCCAATCCCTGCGACGGGCGCGAGGCCCTCCAGGCGCTGCGCGTCGCGGAGGCGTGCGAGCTGTCCCGGCGGGAGCGCAGACCGGTGCGGCTGAGGGAGATCGCGGGCGGGGCGGTGGCGGCCTACGGATGAGCGACGGCCTCCGGGCGGTGGGGAGCTCGGGCGACAGGCGGCGGGCGACAGGCGTCAGGTGCTCAGGGCACGGAGACCGGCAGGACCGTGCCCTGGGCGACCGCGCACAGGGTCGCGGCGCCGTCGTCGTCGAGGGTGTGCAGGTCGCAGCGGACGACGGCCTGGCGGCGTCCGGCGTGCACGACCTCGGCGCGGGCGCGCAGGGTGCGCCCGGTGGCCGGACGGAGGTACTGGATGGAGAAGCCGCCGGTGAGGACGTACGGGCCGAGCACGGTGCCGCCCGCGAAGGTGAGGGCGTTGTCGGCGGCGCAGGAGAGGACGCCGCCGTGCAGGAAGCCGTTCTGCTGGTGGAGCTCCGCGCGTACGTCGATCTCGAGGGTGGCCGCGCCTCCACTCCACCGCGGAGCGGGGCCGGTCGAACGGCATGGAGCCGGTGACCTCGACGTCCGTTCGCCGCCGGTGCCTTCCCCTGCCGGCCGCTGGAATGGAGGCATGACTTCTCATCTCGCCGACAACACGGCTCACACCTTTGACAGCACGCTTCCCCACCCCGAAGGCACCCTCCTCGGCAAGGTGGCTCTGGTCACCGGCGGCAGCCGGGGGATCGGTGCCGCGACGGCCCTGCGTCTGGCCCGCGAGGGCGCGGACGTGGCCGTCACCTACGTCGACGGCAAGGAGGCCGCCGAGGACGTCGTCCGGGCCGTCCAGGCGCTGGGGCGCCGGGCGGTGGCCCTGCGCGCGGACGCCGCCGACGCGGACGAGGCCGGCGGGGCGGTGACGGGCACCGTGCGGGCGCTGGGCCGGCTCGACGTACTGGTGAACAACGCGGGCCTCGGCGTACTCGGCCCACTGGACACCCTGACCGTCGCCGATGTCGACCGGGTCCTCGCCGTGAACGTACGCGGCGTCTTCCTGGCCTCCCGCGCGGCCGCCTCGCACATGACGGCGGGAGGGCGGATCATCACGCTCGGCACCTGCATGACCCAGCGTGTCCCGGGCCCCGGCGGCACGCTCTACGCGATGAGCAAGGCGGCCCTGGTCGGGCTGACGAAGGCACTCGCGCGGGAGTTGGGCGGGCTCGGCATCACGGCGAACATCGTCCATCCGGGGCCGATCGACACCGATATGAACCCGGCGGACGGCCCCCATGCTCCGGCTCAGGCGGCGATGACCGCCGTCGGCCGCTTCGGCACGGCCGACGAGGTGGCCGCCACGATCGCCCATCTGGCCGGCGCCGCGTACGTCACCGGCGCGGAGTTCGCGGTGGACGGCGGCCACGCGGCCTGACCGGCGTAAGCGGCCCGACCGATGTGACCCCCCGGACCGCCTGCGGCGACAGCAGCCGATGGTCCGGTGGGTCAGCCGCCCGGTTCCCGGCGGCGTGCGGCCAGGGTGGCCGAGCCCTGCTCGGTCAGTGAACCGAACAGGCGCAGCCGGGAGATGCCGCCGTCCGGGAAGATGTCCACGCGCGCGTGCGTGCCGGTCGTCGGGACGGGGAGGACGAAACGGTGGTTGGTGTCGGGCTGGAGACGGGTCCGGGGCAGGACCTCCCGCCAGCCGCCTTCCCCGCCGCCTCCACCGTCCCCGCCTTGCGCGTCGGCCACGCCGTCCTCGCCGTCCCGTACCGACACCGAGGCCCAGCCGGCGCTGTTGCCCTTCAGGCAGGCCGTGTCGATCTCGAGGGCACGGATCTCCGCCTGGCCCGCGAGCCGGTAGCGGATCCAGTCGTGCCCCTGGTCACGGCGGCGCCGGGTCTCCCAGCCGTCGTCCATCCGGTGGGAGCGACCGGGCCGGATGGTGTTCGCGGGCGGTGAGTAGAAGCGGTCGGACGCGTCCTCGACCCGGCCGCCGTTCTCCAGGGCGACGACGTCGAAGGTGCCCAGGGCCTCCAGCCACACCGGGTCCGGGACGACCTCGCCGTACACGCGCAGGCGCGCGATGCCTCCGTCGGGGTACTGGGACAGGCGCAGGTGGGTGAAGCGCCGGCCGGCCGGTACGGCGAAGCCGTTGGCCGCGTGGCCGCCCACCGGGGTGCGCGGGAGCAGCGTCGTCCACGCCACCTCGCCCGACAGCAGTTGCTCCGGTCCCGGGGAGCCGGGCACCGAGGCACCCTCGACCGACACGGCCCGGGGGTGGTTGCCGCGGAAGTGGGCGGTGTCGACGACGATGCCGTGGACGACTCCGGGCGCGCCGAGGCGGATCAGTGCCCAGTCGTGGTCCTCCGCCGCCGGCCAGGGGTGCCCGGCGGAGGAACCGCGGCGGCGCCGGGTCTCCCAGCCGTCCATGACCTTGCCCTTGTGGCCGAAGTGCTCGGGGTCGAACACGGCACGACCGGGCAGCAGCAGGTTCTCGCGCTCGGCGAAGAACTCGTCGGCGGCGGCGACGACACCGGCGCCGAGCCGGCGGTCGGCGAGGTCGGTGAGCCGGGTGAAGGGGAAGTCGGCGGTGCGGTAGTCCGCGTACGGGTCGCCGCCGCCGTAGGGACGTGCGGCGCCGGTGAAGCGGGACGCCGGGTGTGCGTGCTGCGCGGTCACGGTGGTCCGGTCCTGCCTTTCGCTGGGCGGTGGGAGTGGGCTGTGGGCGATGGGAGTGGGCGGTGGGCGGCGGGCGCGTTCCTGGCCGACGGTCGGCGGGCGTCGGGCGCCTGCTGTCCTTCCTCCCCCGCCCCGTCAGGGGACGCGGGTCAGCAGCCGGCCCCGTGGTGCGGTGAACTCGCCGTCGGCCATGATGCGCCGGCCTCGCAGCCAGGTGGACTTCACGACGCCGTACAGGGTTCTGCCCGCGTACGCCGTCACGCGGTTGCGGTGCTGGAGCCCCGCCGGATCGACGGTGAAGGTGTCGTCGGGGGCCAGGACGGCGAAGTCGGCGTCCCGGCCGGGCGCGATGGCGCCCTTGCGGTCGTCGAGGCCGACGAGTTCCGCCGTCCGCGCCGACATCCAGCGCACGACGTCCTCCAAACCGTGTCCGCGTTCGCGGGCCTCGGTCCAGACGGCGGGCAGGCTGAGCTGGAGGCCGGAGATGCCGCCCCAGGCAGTGGCGAAGTCGGCCGTCTTGAGGTCGGCGGTGGACGGGGAGTGGTCGGTGACCACGCAGTCGATGACGCCGTCCGCCAGCGCCTGCCAGAGCGGGCCCTGGTTGGCGGCTTCGCGGATGGGCGGACAGCACTTGAACTCGCTGGCGCCGTCCGGGACTTCCTCGGCGGTGAGGGTCAGGTAGTGGGGGCAGGTCTCGACGGTGACGCGTACTCCGTCGGACCTGGCCCCGGCGATCAGCGGCAGCGCGTCGCTGGAGGACAGGTGCAGGATGTGCACGCGCGCGCCGAGGCGTTTCGCCTGCGCGAGGAGCCGGGCGATGGCCGTGTCCTCGGCGTCGCGCGGGCGGGAGGCGAGGAAGTCGGCGTACCTGGGGCCGCCGTGCTGTGGGGCTGCGTCGAGGCGGTCCGGGTCCTCGGCGTGCACGCTCAGCAGCCCGTCGAAGGCGGCGATCTCCTCCAGGGTCCGGGCGAGCCGGTCCTGTCCGAGGTGCGGGAACTCGTCGACGCCGGACGGTGACAGGAAGGCCTTGAAGCCGAAGACGCCGGCCTCGTGCAGCGGTCGCAGGTCCCCGACGTTGCCGGGCAGGGCACCGCCCCAGAAGCCGACGTCGACATGGGTCCGGCCGGCGGCGGCCCGCTGCTTGGTGCGCAGACGGTCGGTCGTCGTGGTCGGCGGGAGGGAGTTGAGCGGCATGTCGACGAGCGTGGTGATGCCGCCGGCCGCCGCCGCGCGGGTGGCGGTCCAGAAGCCCTCCCACTCGCTGCGGCCCGGGTCGTTGACGTGCACGTGGGTGTCGACCAGGCCGGGCAGCAGGACGTCGTCGCCGAGGTCCGTCAGGCGCGCCGTCCCGGGGACCGGTGCCTCGTACGGCAGGACGGCCGTGATCGTGCCGTCGGCGACGGCGACCGCCGCGGCGCGCGCACCCTCGGGAGTGATGACGCGTGTCGAGCGCAGCACCAGTTCGACGTCGGACACCCGCGCCCTCCCGCCCGGTTTCAACGTTCTGTTGAAGGAGTCTTCACTCCCGCTCCGATGCCGTCAAGGGGTGTCCCGACCGCACGGGCACCGGCGGCCGCCGCCTGGAATTTTCCACAAAGTGGAATTAGGATTCTGATAAGTGGAACGAATGAATGCGCAGACAGTCAGTCGACCCGACTGCCGGGTAGGCTTCCTCCTTCCCGCCAGTCCGAAAGGAACGCGCCGTGCCGACGTCCAGCGCCAGCACCAACGACTCCGTCCGGCCCGCCCCGGGCGGCGGAGTGCAGTCCCTCGAGCGCGCCTTCGACCTGCTCGAGCGGATGGCGGACGCGGGCGGCGAGGTCGGCCTCAGCGAACTGGCGGCGAGCAGCGGGCTGCCCCTGCCGACGATCCACCGCCTGATGCGCACCCTGGTCGCGTGCGGTTACGTACGCCAGCAGCCCAACCGCCGGTATGCGCTCGGCCCGCGCCTGATCCGGCTCGGCGAGTCCTCCTCCCGGCTGCTGGGCACCTGGGCGCGCCCGTATCTGGCCCGCCTGGTGGAGGAGACCGGCGAGACGGCCAACATGGCGCTGCTCGACGGGGACGAGGTCGTCTACGTCGCGCAGGTGCCGTCCAAGCACTCCATGCGGATGTTCACCGAGGTCGGCCGCCGTGTCCTGCCGCACTCCACCGGCGTGGGCAAGGCCCTGCTGGCCGGCTTCCCGCCCCGGGACGTACGGGCCCTGCTCGCCCGCACCGGAATGCCCGCGGCGACGGACAGGACCATCACCACGCCGGAGGGTTTCCTGGCCGCGCTCGACGAGGTACGCCGCCAGGGCTACGCCATCGACGACAACGAGCAGGAGATCGGCGTCCGGTGCCTCGCCGTCCCCGTGCCCGACGCCCCCACCCCGGCCGCCCTCTCGATCTCCGGTCCCGCGGGGCGGGTCACGGAGGCGGCTACGGAGCGGATCGTGCCGGTGCTCCAGCAGGTGGCGACGGAACTCTCCGAGGTACTCACCACCCCGGGCGGCGGCCCGGCGGCCTGACCCGGACCGACGACCCGCCCAGGGCCGACAACCCGCCCCGGACCGACGGTACGACCGAACCCGGTGACCGGTCCGTCCCGATGACGACCCGACCCGGCCCCGCTCGCCCCGCTCGCCCCGCTCGCTCACCGCGACCGCAGCGCCCGCGTACGCCCCCCTTTCGAGAGGCGTACGAACAAGCGTGCGTCAAGCCCTCGGTGACGGTCCGAACAGATCCACCGCGTCCCGCACTTCGCCCAGCCCCCGGCCCAGCGCGCTCACCGAGCCGATCGCGCCGGCGATCAGCAGCAGGGAACGACGTAACCGGGGAATCTCGGGATTGCCGCCGGCCGCATGGGCGTCCAGTGCGGCGAGTTCGTCCTCCGCGATGATCCGGTCAGGGAACTCCGCCGGATGGGCTGCCAGTTGGCGACGCAGCCGGGCCACGGCGGAGCGCAGCTCCGTCACCCGTGGATCGTCCTCTCGACTGCCGGTCGCATGCCGCTGCTCTACGCTCCGCAACACAGTCCTCCCCCTCGCACGCGGTGGTGCGCCTCCCACCGGCCCCGCCGCCCCGTCGGCCGGTGCGCGCCAGTAAACGCCACCCCGCCCCCTCCGCGCCAGTCCGCTGCGTCATCGTCTTGCTCCACAGCGTGACATCGCAGGCCGGATGCGCCCCTTCACGCTCCCTGCCTCCGCCCCGTTTCCGCCCCGCCCGCCCCTCCCGCGCCGTCCGCCACGTCACCCGTCGCGCCACCCCCGCGCCACCCGCCGGGTTCCTCCGGCACCCGGCGGTCCCCGAGGCATTGAGGTATGCAGAACGTATGACGACACCTCGGACGAACCCGGACTCGGGACGGGCCACTGGACACGTGGCGGGACTGCTGCTCGCGGCGGGCGGTGGACGGCGGCTGGGGGGCCGGCCCAAGGCGCTGCTGACCCACCGGGGGCGGCCGCTGGTGGAGCACGCGGTACGGGCGTTGCGCGCGGGCGGCTGCGAGCGCGTGCACGTGGTGCTCGGCGCGCGGGCGGAGGAAGTCCGCGCGCGTGCCGAGCTGCCGGACTGCGTGCTCGTCGACAACCCGGACTGGGAGCAGGGCATGGGCTCGTCCCTGCGGGCCGGGCTCGCCTCGCTGGCCGGTACGGAAGCGCGGGCCGCCCTGGTCCTGCTGGTCGACCAGCCCGGAATCGGCCCGCAGGCGGTCGCCCGGGTACTCGCCGCGTACGCGGCACGGAAGACGGGGTACCCGCAGGAGGCGCGGAACGCGCGAGAGGGGAAGGATGCGCGGGCCCCCCTCGTCTCGGCCACCTACGCCGGCGTACGCGGCCACCCCGTCCTGTTCGGGTCCGCGCACTGGGCCGGCGTCGCCGCGGCCGCGACCGGCGACCAGGGAGCACGCGCCTACCTGAAGGAACACGCGGACGACATCGTCCTCGTCGAGTGCGGGGACGTGGCCGAGGCCTACGACATCGACACGAAGGAGGACCTGAGCCGCCTCGGACAAGCGAGCGCCACCTGCCCGACCCCAGGTCTCCCGACATCAACAAACCATTGAACTTCCACGATAAGGAAACTATTATCCACAACTCGGAGCGCCCCTCGGACCCGTCCCTCCCCGGGCGTTCTCCGCCGCACCCGGGTCGACCGGCACCCGGTGCCGTGCCCGCCGAAGGAAGTGACAGCTGATGTCCGCACCAGCGCCGCACCCGCTGGCCATCGTCGACGCCGAGCCCCTGCCCCGGCAGGAAGAGGTCCTCACCGAGGCGGCCCTCGCCTTCCTGGCCGAACTGCACCGGCGGTTCACGCCCCGGCGCGACGAACTCCTCGCCCGCCGCGCGGAGCGCCGGGCCGAGATCGCCCGCACCTCCACGCTCGACTTCCTGCCCGAGACGGCCGACGTCCGCGCGGACGACTCCTGGAGGGTGGCCCCGGCCCCGGAGGCCCTGAACGACCGCCGGGTCGAGATCACCGGCCCCACCGACCGGAAGATGACCATCAACGCCCTCAACTCGGGCGCGAAGGTGTGGCTCGCGGACTTCGAGGACGCCTCCGCGCCCACCTGGGAGAACGTGGTCCTCGGCCAGCTCAACCTGATCAACGCCTACACCCGGACCATCGACTTCACCGACCCGGTGTCCGGCAAGTCGTACGCCCTGCGCCCGGACGGGGACCTGGCGACGGTCGTCACGCGCCCGCGCGGCTGGCACCTGAACGAGCGCCACCTCACCGATGCCGACGGCACCCAGGTACCCGGTGCTCTGGTCGACTTCGGGCTGTACTTCTTCCACAACGCCCAGCGTCTCCTGGACCTCGGCAAGGGCCCGTACTTCTACCTCCCGAAGACGGAGTCCCATCTCGAAGCCCGCCTGTGGAACGACGTGTTCGTCTTCGCCCAGGACTACGTGGGCATCCCCCGGGGCACCGTGCGCGCCACCGTCCTCATCGAGACGATCACGGCCGCGTACGAGATGGAGGAGATCCTCTACGAGCTGCGCGACCACGCCTCGGGGCTGAACGCGGGGCGATGGGACTACCTGTTCTCCATCGTCAAGAACTTCCGTGACGGCGGGGAGAAGTTCGTCCTGCCGGACCGCAACGCGATCACGATGACGGCCCCGTTCATGCGCGCGTACACCGAACTCCTGGTGCGCACCTGCCACAAGCGGGGCGCGCACGCGATCGGCGGCATGGCGGCCTTCATCCCGTCCCGCCGGGACCCGGAGGTCAACAAGGTCGCGTTCGAGAAGGTGCGCGCCGACAAGGACCGTGAGGCGAACGACGGTTTCGACGGCTCCTGGGTCGCCCACCCGGACCTGGTCCCGATCGCCATGGAATCCTTCGACCGGGTGCTCGGCGACAGGCCGCACCAGAAGGACCGGCTGCGCGAGGACGTCGACGTCCACGCCGCCGACCTGCTCTCGATCGACTCCCTGGAGGCCACTCCGACGTACGCGGGCCTGGTCAACGCGGTCCAGGTGGGCATCCGTTACATCGAGGCGTGGCTGCGCGGTCTCGGCGCGGTGGCCATCTTCAACCTGATGGAGGATGCGGCCACCGCCGAGATCTCCCGCTCCCAGATCTGGCAGTGGATCAACGCGGGCGTCGTCCTCGACAACGGCCAGCCGGTCACCGCGGAGCTCGCCCGCAGGGTCGCCGCCGAGGAACTGTCGAACATCCGCGCCGAGTCGGGCGAGGAGGCCTTCGCGGCGGGCCACTGGCAGCAGGCCCACGACCTGCTGCTGACGGTCGCCCTCGACGAGGACTACGCCGACTTCCTCACCCTGCCGGCCTACGAACAGCTCAAGGGCTGACACCCGGCAGCCGTCACCCCCCGGTCCCAGCCCCGCCGTGGCGGCGCTGGGACCGGGGGGTGGGGTTGGGGCTGGGGGGGGGGGGGTTGGGGCTGGGACGGGCCCGCGGCCCCGGGTCACCCCAGGTGCACCGACCAGTCCTGCTCCGCCGCGGGCCTGCCGTGCAGATCGGGAACGTTCTTGAGCCAGGCCGGGCGCCCCTGCCGGGTCCGCGCCGCCCGGCGGGCATTCTCCGCGGCCAGTTCCGCCGCGCCGGGGAAGTCGGTCGGCAGCCACTGGGCCGAGGTCCGCACGCGCGCGTACAGATACCTCACATACGCCTCGCGGGCCGCGTCGGGCGTCGCGAAGTCCGGCTCCCCGGCGAGCCAGGCGTCGGGCACCTCGGCCGTGATGGAGCGCAGCAGTTCCTCGGTCACCCGGGGCGCGAGTTCGGCGTCGGCGGCGCGGACGTCGGGCCCGTAACCGCCGAGGGCGTGGTGGCGGAAGTCGTACGCCTTCGCCGGGTCGGACGTGTCCCAGCGGTGGTGGAAGACGAGCGCGGCCCCGTGGTCGATGAGCCACAGCCGGGGCGGTGCGACGCCGAGCGTCGGCCAGACCATCAGGTTGGAACTGTGGACGGTCCGGTCCACGTTCACCGTGAGGGCGTCGAGCCAGACGATCCGCCCGGCCTCCACCGGGTCGACGGGGAAGACCTCGGCGACCTCGGTCGTGAAGTCCCGCGCACCCGGGAGGAAGTCCATGCCCAGGTTGATCCCGGCGCTGGCGGCATGCAGCTCCCGCACCTCCTGATGCGGCTCGCTGTCGGCGATCGCCGGATCGAAGTCCACCAGCACCAGTTCCGGGAACCGCAGCCCCAGCGCACGGGCCAGCTCCCCGACGATCACCTCGGCGACCAGAGCCCTGCGCCCCTGCGCGGACCCCGTGAACTTCACGACGTAGGTACCGAGGTCGTCGGCCTCGAATACACCGGGAACGGAACCGCCGGACCGCAGGGGCGTGATGTAGCGGGTAGCGGTGACCTCAGTCAGCATTTCCCCAGGCTACGCGATCCCTTGGCCTTGCATTCCATGACCTTCCCAAGACCCCCGCGTTCCGGGGAATCGGCCACGATCAGCCCTGGGGAGAATCTGGGGAGTTTCGGCCGGCGCACTGATCTTCCGGCTCCCCGAGCAGTCCGTCGATCATCGTGCGCCCCTTGCTCCCGGCCTCCGGCATGAAGTGAGCGCAGTAACCGAACGTGACGGCCGGCGAGGAGTGCCCGAGCCGTCGTGCCAACGTCACCACGGACTCCCCCCGCCTCCAGCGGGATCGGGGACTGTAAAACGTTCGACTCTGTCTCACATGCGGTGGTAACGGCAAGTGGCTGCCGTGGCCGGCAGTAACACTCCCAGACCAGCACGGGTGACGCGACCGTGGACACCGTGCCCGTCCCGCTCGACGGCGCGTCTGCCACTGCTCTCCTCGGAGCTCGGACCAGGCACATCAGCGATGACGCTCTGTCACCACCGCGTGTGGGACAGAGCCGTTCGTTCGACAGACCCAAAGCAAGATCAAGAAAGCGTGTTAAAGATCTGCACGGCCTAAGTCACCGGCGTGATTCTGTTGGCGATCTTCATGGGGTGGACGGGACGGTCCTGAGGCGGTGTCCTGGAAGGGCGGGGGCTGATCCGAAGGCGGTGGTGGGGCATGTCTCTGCGTCCGCGGGGTTTCGAGGAGATCCCGACGGCGACGGTGCGCACGGCCTGGCGGGCGTGTCCGAAGGGCACGAGGGCGATGCTGATCCGCGACCGGCTGGCCGAGGTGTTCCGGGACGAGGACTTCGCCGACCTGTACCCCCGCAATGGGTGCCCGGCCCTCTCCCCGGCCCAGTTGGCGCTGGTCACGGTGCTGCAGTACACCGAGCACCTGTCCGACCGGCAGGCCGCCGAGGCCGTGCGCACCCGCATCGACTGGAAATACGCCATGGGTCTGGAACTGGACGACCCCGGCTTCGACCACTCGGTGCTGTGCGAGTTCCGCGCCCGGCTGGTCGACGGCGATGCCGCTGACCGGATCTTGAACCTGATGCTGCGCCACCTGATGGCGGCCGGCCTGCTCGCTGGACGGGGCAGGCAGCGCACCGACGCCACCCATGTGCTGGCCGCGGTCCGCCGCATCAGCCGCCTGGAGCTGGTCGGCGAGAGCGTGCGCGCGGCGCTGGAGGAACTCGCCCGCCAGGATCCCGACTTCCTGGCCCCGCTGATCCAACCGGGCTGGGACAAGCGCTACGGGCACCGTGTGGAGATCGGCAAGGTCCCCGGTGGCGCGGCCGGCGTCACCGCGCTGGCCGAAACCTTCGGCGAGGACGGGCGCCGGCTGCTGACCGCATTGTGGCAGCCCGGCACGCCGCCGGGGCTGCGCGGCCTGCGCCAGGTGGAGATCCTCAGGCGGGTGTGGACGCACCACTTCTACTGGGATGCGGCCGGGGTGCTGCGCTGGCGCGATGGCCACGCCCTGCCCCCGGCGAGCCTGCGCTTCGACTCCCCCTACGACACCGACGCGCACTACTGCGTCAAGAACGGCCTGGAGTGGAGCGGGTACCGTGCGCATCTGACCGAGTGCTGCGACCGCGACCGCCCCGAGATCGTGGTGCATGCCACCGCCACCATCGCCCCCGTCCAGGACGGCACCCTTCTCGACCAGATCCACACCGACCTCGCCGCCCTGCACCTCCTCCCGGACGAGCACCTGGTCGACGCCGCCTACCCCACTCCGGCCCGGATCGCCCGCGCCCGAGCGGCCCACGCCGTCACGCTGACCGGCCCGATCCCCACCGCTTCGGGCCGCACCGCGCCCCCGGACCCGGCCTTCTCCAAGGCCGCCTTCACCGCCGACTGGGACACCCGCAGCTTGACCTGCCCCATGGGCCATAAGAGCCTGCCTTGGAAAACGCTGACCCTCAATCAGCACCCCTACCTGCAGGCCTCCTTCCCCGCTGACACCTGCCGGACGTGCCCCCAACGCCCGCGCTGCACCACCAGAGCCGATCGACCCCGCACGGTAACCCTGCAGCCCATCCAGGAACTCCACGAGATCCAACTGGGCAACTGGGCCGAGCAGCACACCCAGGAATGGAAGGACTGCTACGCGACGCGCGCTGGCGTCGAGGCCCTGAACTCCCAGGCCGTCCGCGCCTTCGGCCTGCGCCGCTCCCGCTACCGCGGCCTGCCCAAGACCCGCCTGCAGACCGCGCTCACCGCCGCGGCCTGCAACTTCGTCCGCGTCGCCGACTGGATCCGCACCCCCGTCCGGACCGAGCGCGGACCCACCCGCTTCCACGCCCTCTGCCTCACCTACAGCCTCACCTGAAGATCGCCAACAGAATCCCGGCATTGGTGCTAGGACAGGAAGCTGCCGGGGCGCCGCACGAAGCGGCGGGCGTCCTTGTACCGGCGTTCTGCGTACCGGCCGCGACGAGGACAACCTCGTCATCAGCCTGCTCGCCAAGCGGCAGTTCGGGGTGGGGCGGGTGGCTGCGCGCGTCAATGCAGCGGAGAACGACCGGCTCTTCGGCCAGCGTTGGGGCGTGGACGTGGCCGTGCCTGCCGCCACCCCACTGATCTCCCTCATCGAGGAGGCCAGCGGCGCGGCGGACACGGTGGCGCTGCTGCGGCTGAGTAAGGCGGGCGTCGAGGTCATCGAGACCACGATCACCGAGCGGTCCCGGGCCTCGGGGCGCACGCTGGGCGAGATCACCCTGCCCGCCGGCACCGTGGTCGCCACCGTCGTACGCGACGGCCGGCCCACGGTCCCCGGCCCCGAGGTGCGGTTGCTCCCCGGCGACGAGTTGCTGATCGTGTCCCACGAGTCGACCGAGCAGGAGATCCACGCGGCGTTCCGGTGACCTGGGGCCCTGCACCGTCCCGGGCCGCAGGTCACTGCTTCGGGGTCACTCCTTCTCGGAGCGCACGATCACCACCGGGCAGCTCGCATGCTGGGACACGTGCTGGCTGACGGAGCCGAGCAGGGCGCGCGCGAATCCGCCCCTGCCCCGGCTGCCGACAACCAGGACCTCGGCTCCTTCGGCGGCCCGCAGCAGGACGTCGGCGGGATTGCCGTGCACCACATGGGTCCGGATCGAGCCGGCCGTGTCCGCGCCGAGCACGTCGGTCAGCTCCCGGCTCATCTTCTGCCGGGTCTCGTCCTCGTCGACGTCCATGTCCACGGCGGGCGCCGACCAGCCGTACAGGCCCGGCAGCTCCCACACCGCGATCGCGTCCACGGTGCCGCCGACGAGACCGGCGTAGCGCACGGCCCAGCGCAGAGCCTCGTACGAGGACTGCGACCCGTCGACACCGACCACCACCCGGCGCTCGGAGGCATCCTTGTCCATGCGTCCCACCTCTCCTTCGGCGTACGTGCCCACCGGGCCGGTCCGCCCCTGCTCTCCACGCTGCGGGAACCATCGCCACACCGCCAGAGATGCGCATCCGGCGGCATGACGGACGGCGGTGCGCCGTCAGTACGCAAAGCGGGCCACCCAGCCGGATCCCACGCCCTCACGCATTCAGCCAAGAGCCGTCAGCCGTCAGCCGTCAGGCCGGAGCATGTCGTGACTTACCAACTGCCGTTCGGGCACGACCGCGACCGGGCACTGCGTTCGTCGCGGGCCTCCCTCAGCGGATACTGAGGGCTACAGCCGGGTGCGGTCGTGTTCAGGGCTTGGTGGGAGGGCCGGCGTACAGGACGACCAAGGTCTCTCGCGGGCCGGCCGCTCACCGAGGATCTGCCGGGGTTTGGGTGCGGCTGAGGTAGGGGGGTGCTCGTGGTGCCGGCTGAGGGCGCGCCCTCCAGGAAGTCTCCGGCTCGAGGGTGGAGATCAAGCAGAGCGATGCCCCACGGCGTTCACGGTGTACGGCGGCGGGTAGTACCTGCGGCACCCGCAGCGGCCGGCCTGCCGCCGCCCAGGCCCTGACCAGGCAAGGTGCGGGCACCGGGCGGGGAAAGGCTCACCTCGCCCCGGTCGCTCGCCGCACCCGCGCGTACTCGCCCTCGCCCGGCCGGTCGGCCACGCGCTGCCGCTCCTGGCCTCTCGGCGGGGAGCACCGTGACGGACCCTGGGTGTGGCGGGCCGGGGGCCGGACGAGGAGCATGGGGACCATGCGGCCCTGGAGCCGCCCGATGAATCGTCGGATCCTGGATGCATGGCGAGGGAAGTACCCGCGCGGCCGGTCCGTGGTTTGGCCGGACGGGCGGCGTCGTCCCCGGCTGCTCCCTACCGCGAACCCGCCGACGGTGAGGACTGCCATGCGTCACGTCAACCGCGCCGACCCCACCCGCCGGGCCGCCACGGAGAAGTCGCTGCCCGGACCTGCCTCAGCGCCGACAGGGACGTCCTGGCTCGAACCCGCTCTCCTGGCTGTCACGGCCTCGGCGCTGACGGCGGGGGGCGTCCTCCGGCTGCTGGGCGACACCGTCGCCGCCGACCTGTGCTGGGCGCTGGGCGCGGCCTCCGCCGTCATCCCCGCGATCGGCTGGGTACTGGCCGCGCTGCGGCGCGGTCACGCCGGCGTGGACCTCATCGCGGTCCTGGCACTCGGCGGCACCCTGGCCGTCGGCGAGTATCTCGCCGGGGCGCTGATCGGTCTGATGCTGGCCACCGGCCGCGCCCTGGAGGCCGCCGCCCAGCGCCGTGCCTCCCACGACCTGCGTGCGCTGCTCACGCACGCGCCCCGCACGGCCCGCCAGCGATCCGGTGCCGAGGTCCGCCAGGTCCCGCTCGCCGAGGTCGCCGTGGGGGACCTGCTCGTCGTGGGCGCGGGCGAGGTCGTCCCCGTCGACGGGCAGGTGGTGGGCCCGGCGGCCGTCCTCGACGAGTCGGTGCTCACGGGAGAGTCTGCGCCGGTGGAACGGGTGTCCGGGCAGACCGTGCGCAGCGGAGTAGTCAACGCGGGCGGAGCCTTCGATCTGCGGGCCATGGCGACCGAGCAGGACAGCGCCTACGCCGGGATCGTGCGGCTGGCCCGGCAGGCGGGCGCGGAGGCGGCCCCCGTCGTCCGCCTGGCCGACCGCTACGCGGCATGGTTCCTGCCCCTCTCGGTGGCGGTCGCAGGGCTGGCCTGGCTGTTCAGTGGCTCCGCGGTGCGGGCCGTCGCGGTGCTGGTGGTCGCCACCCCCTGCCCGCTGCTGCTCGCCGCCCCGGTGGCGATCGTCTCCGGGCTGTCCCGGGCGTCCCGGCTGGGTGTGGTGGTCCGGGGCGGTGGCGCCCTGGAGCGCCTGGGACGGGCCCGGACGCTGCTGCTCGACAAAACCGGCACCCTCACCGGCGGTCGCCCGCGCGTTCTCGACGTGACTGCGGGCCCCGGCTGGAAACCCGCCGAGGTGCTGCGGCTGGCGGCCACCGTCGACCAGTACTCACCACACGCCCTGGCCCACGCCATCGTCGACGCGGCCCGCGAGCGCGGACTGGAGCCGTCGGCGGCGACCGACGTGTCGGAGGAGGCCGGCCGGGGCGCGCACGGCGTGGTCGAGGGCCGCAGGACGACCGTCGGCCGCCTGGAGCCCGACGCGCCGGTCCCGGACTGGGCACGGGCGGCGGAGAACCGGGCGCTGCTGGACGGGGCCGCCGTCGCCTGGCTCACCATCGACGGCGGCCCCGTGGGGGCCGTCCTGCTGCGCGATCCGCTGCGCCACGACGCACCGCGGGCCCTGCGACGGCTGCGCACGGCCGGCATCGAGCGGATCGTGATGCTCACCGGTGACCGGCCCGAACCCGCCCGCGAGATCGCCGCCGTCCTCGGACTCGACGGCGTACGGGCCGAACTGACGCCGGCCGACAAGGTGGCCGAGGTCCGCGCGGAACGCGAGCACGCGGTCACCGTCATGGTCGGCGACGGGGTGAACGACGCGCCCGCGCTCGCCGCCGCGGACGTCGGCGTGGCGATGGGGGCGCGAGGTTCCACCGCGTCCTCCGAGGCCGCGGACATCGTCCTCACCACCGACCGCGTGGACCGGCTGGCCGACGCCACGTCGATCGCCGTACGGGCGCGCCGCATCGCCGTACAGAGCGCCCTCGGCGGCATGCTGCTGTCCCTGGCGGCCATGGGTGCGGCCGCCATGGGACTGCTGCCGCCGGCGGCCGGCGCGCTGCTGCAGGAGGGAATCGATGTGGCGGTCATCCTCAACGCGCTGCGCGCCCTGCGCGTGGACCAAGGGGTCCGGCCCGCCCTGGAACCCGCCGCCGAGGCCCTGATCCACCGCTTCGCGGCCGAGCACGAGGACCTGCAGGACGTGTTGCAGGCCGTGCGCGACGCGGCGGCCCGGCTCTCGGTTCCCGGCCGGGACGCGCAGGCCCTGGAGTCGGTCCGCGAGGTGAACCGGCTGCTCACCGAGCGGCTGCTGCCGCACGAGTACGCCGAGGAGCACCAGCTCTATCCGGCTCTCGGACCCGCACTCGGCGGCCCCGAGGCGACGGCGACCATGAGCCGCGCCCACGCCGAGATCGAACGGCTCTCCGGGCGGGTGGCCACCCACGTGGCACTCGCCGAAGCGCAGGGCGCACTGAAGCCCGAGCAGCTCGAGGACCTGCGCGCCTGCCTCTACGGTCTGCACACCGTGCTGCGGCTGCACTTCACGCAGGAAGAGGAGAACTACTTCTCCCTGGCTCCCTGATCGGCACGACCGCGTCGTACGACGCCGCGCTCGGAACGGACCCGGCGGCACGTGCCTCGGCAGTGAGCCCTTCCTTGCGCAGGACTCCGGCGACGGTCTCGGCAATCTCCGCTGTCGATCCATTGGCTGTCCCGTAGGCGACCAGCACGTTCTTCGGCATGGCGGGTCCGCCTCCTCTCACAGCCTGGGCAGCCGACGGACAACCACTCGGCGCAGCGCCCGTTCGTTCGACTGTAGCCGGGCGCCGCCCAAGCGCCGGCTGAGCCCGTTGAGGACTACGCCCACGCTCTCAGTGACGGAGACGTCGAAGCGTCAGAGACGGCCGGCGACTTGAACTCCGGCGGCTCGTGACGTCCCCTGGGACTTCTCCCGTCGGCGGCGCGGATCAGCTCGCCGGCAGCTGGAGCGTGCAGGTCTCTCCGGGAGCGATGGTGACGGCCCGGTCCGCCAGGACCACGCGGACCGGCGATTCCTCCGAGTCCGGTACGCCGAGCTCCAGCTGCCCGCTGTGGCACCGCAGGCTGATGCCCCAGTGACCGCGATAGCTCAGTGCGAACCCGTACTCCGACAGGGCCGGCAGAGGCACCGGATCCAGCGACAGGGCGTCCTCGCGGGTCTCCATTCCCGTCAGGCCGCGTTGGACCAGATCAAGCGTGCCGACCATGGCTCCCAGGTGGATGCCTTCGCCGGTCGTGCCGCCCTGGATGTCGGCGATGTCCGCTTCCAGGGCCTCATGGAAGTGTTGCCACGCCTCGGCTCGTCTCACCCGGGCGAGGACCCAGCCGTGCACCAGTTCGCTGAGGGTGGAACCATGGCTGGTGCGGTGCAGGTAGTAGTCGACGGTTCTGCCCCAGACCTCGTCGTCCAGGTGGTATCCGAGGCGCCGGAACAGGCTCTGCAGTTCCGTGGGCGGGAAGAGGTAGCCGAGCATGAGGACGTCGGCCTGCTTGGAGGCCTTGTAGCGGTTGACCGTGTCGCCCTCGGCCTCGAGGATCCGGTCCAGTCTCCGGATGCTGTCGTACCGCGCGCGGTAGCCGCCCCAGTCCAGTTCGGCAAGGTCACCGTAGCCTTCGAACTGGCTGATGACGCCTTGGTGGTACGGCACCTGCAACCGCCGGGACACCTCCTCCCACCTCGGGAACTCGTCGCCGTCCAGCTGGATACGCTGGAACAGCTCCTCCCGGCGCCAGGCGGGCAGGCGGCGCAGGAGGTCCAGGGCGCGGGCGATGACCCAAGCGGCAGTGACATTGGTGTACGTGTTGTCGTCCAGTCCTGGCCGGACTGCGCCGGGATAGCCGTCGTGGTACTCGTCGGGGCCGACGACGCCGCGGATGTGGTAGCGACCCGCCGCGGAGTCGAGGACCGCGCTGTCCGCCCAGAAGCGGGCGATCTGCACCAGCATCTCCGCACCCTTGGTGTACAGGAACTCGGTGTCGCCGGTGGCCTCGCAGTACTGCCACACGTTGTAGGCGATCGCCGAGCCGACGTGGTGCTGGAGCCTGGAGTTGTCCGGCAGCCAGCGGCCCGAGCGGGGGTTGAGGTGCAGCTCCTGGGTCTCCTCGCGGCCGTCGCTGCCGCTCTGCCACGGGTACATCGCCCCGGCCCGGCCGATGGTGGCGGCGGCCCGGCAGGCCCGGCCGAGGCGCCGGTGGCGGTAGGTCAGCAGCGCCCGGGAGACCTCGGGGAGATGCAGGTTCAGATACGGCAGCACGAACAGCTCGTCCCAGAACACATGGCCCCGGTACGCCTCGCCGTGCAGTCCCCGTGCCGGCACGCCGACGTCCAGATCCGCGGTGTGCGGGGACAGTGTCTGCAGTACGTGGAAGAGGTGCAGTCGCAGGATGCGACCCGCCTTGCCGGGGATGCGGATGTCCGCGCGCCGCCACAGCTGCTGCCAGGCGGCGGTGTGGGAGTGCAGCAGGGCGGCGAAGTCCGGTGCCGCGGTCACCCGGTCGACGGCCGCGCCGAGCGGGTCGCTGATCGCGGCATCGCGGGAGGTGTGCAGCGCCACGGTCTTCTCGACCTCGACGGGCCGGCCCGGAGCGATCGGGATCACCAGGCGGTGGACCGCGCGGCGCCGGCCGGGACGCAGCTGCGAGGAGGACGAGGGCGGCCCCACGACGACGTTCCGGGCGGCCATGGCGATCCCGATGTCCGAGGTGCTGGTCCGGCAGCGCAGCCACACCGTCCCGGGCTCCTGCACGCCGGTCCTTACGCGGGCCAGGTGAGACCGGTTGAGAGACCGGTAACGGTGGACGTTGGCGTTGATCACATCGCCGTCGAGGGAGGACTCGATCTCGACGTCCCCCGACCAGTCCTCGGCGGTGAGCACCGTCCGCAACGCCGCCAGATGCGGGTCCCCCATGTGCACCAGGCGGATCTGTTCCACCCGAAGCGCTCTCGCGGCATCGTCCCGGTAGCGCGAGGTACGGATGAGCACGGCCCGGCGCAGATCCAGGACCTGCCGGTGGTCGAGCAGGGCTGTGGAGTCCGGGGTGAGCCACGGCGCCCAGGTCCCTCCCTGGGAACGCAGACGGAAGCGCAGCAGCAGCCAGTTCGGGAGGTTGACCATGTCCTCGTTGACGACCTGGCGCCTCGCCACGGTCGACTCGAGGCGGTTGTAGCACCCGGCCGCGTAGGTCCCCGGGCAGTGCACCAGACCCGCCCTGCACTCGGGCACCGCGCCACGGGTGGCGAAGCAGCCGTTGCCGAGAGTGCAGAGCGATTCCCGCAGCCGCTCGGCAGCAGGCTCGTACCCCTCGTACTCCCACGTCCACTCCGACATCGGCCGCCCTCGCATTTCTCCTCGCCAAAATGTGCAGGAGCGCGACACCCCCTTGGACTCAGACCCGTTGCGGGACGACGGCGACCGGGCACTCGGCATGGTGCAGCAGGGTGTGGGCGACCCTGCTCAGCTGGAGACCGAAGTGGCCGTGCCGCCGCAGGGCTCCGACGACGATCAGGTCGGCATCGGCCGATGCCTCCAGAAGGACCTTGTGGGCGGGACCTTCGACCGGCCTGCGGCGTACGTCGACGTCCGGGTGTTCCCGTACCGCTTCGCGCAACGCCTCGGCGAGGCCGGCCGACGCCCGTTCCTCGGGCGCGGGCGTGGCGTCGTCCGCGATCCGGGGGTCCGCGTGCTCAGGAGCCGGACTGCGCCAGGCCCGCACGGCATCCAGGGCCGAGCCGCGCACCTCGGCCTCGCGGAAGGCGAACCGCACCGCACCCGGACCGTGGGGCTGATCGCCCACCCCGACCACCACCCGTCCGAAGGCTCCCTGCCTGTTCCGTTCCCCGCCGCGGACCACGATGACCGGGCACATCGCGCGAGCGGCCACCGTGAGACCGACCGACCCCAGCGTCAGTCCGGCGAACTCGCCGCGCCCGCGGGAACCCGTGACCAGGGACCACGCCTCGTGCCCGGCCGCCAGCAGCGCCGACACGGGGTCGTCGGGGAGCACGTCGCTCGACACCTTGACCTCCGGGCGGCGCTGCCGGGCGCGTTCCGCTCCGGAGGCGATGATGTGCTGGGCAAGGACGGCTTCGGCGGGACGCTGACGTCCGAAGGACGGGACGCTGCCTTCGTACCGCTCCCACAACGAGGCATGAACCAACCGCAGAGGAAGCCTGTGCCGCGCCGCTTCCTCCACCGCCCAGTCCACTGCCTCGAGGCTGGGATCCGAACCGTCGAGCCCCACCACCAGCGGAAGTTCCATGGTCGCCACCGCCTTCCTGTCCTGCCGCTCACGAGACTCCCTGCACATACCGTCGCACTCCCTACGGCACGTCGCGACCTCCGAACCCAGCTCCCGAAGGCTTGTCTGTGCCTCACACGTCGCCGCCACGGGGCACGGCCATCGCGGTCAGGCCCACCGGCGAGTCCACGGCTCCGGCCGGTCCGGAGAACGCGCCGGAACCGTGTCATCGGTACAGACTCGTCGGCTCGCCGGTCTCTACCCTCGTGCCCCCGGCCCCTCACGGTCCGCGTCTCCAGGGTGCCTCGTCATATCTGAGGGACGACTGCGATCGGGCATGGCGCGTGGTGCAGCATCGCATGATTGGTCAGGCCCAGTTGCAGGCCCAGGTGCCCCTTCCGCCTGTGCGCGCCGACGACCAGCAGGTCCGCTTCCGACGCCGCCTCCAGCAGTGCCCGGCGTGCCGGTCCCTCGAACACCCGCCGGCTCACCGATGCGTCGCGGTACCGCTGCGCAGGGTCGCGCAAGGCGTCATCGAGTACCTGCGCCGGCGGACGCCGGTGGGCTTCCAGGGCATACCACGACGGGGCCCGAGGTGGGGTGGGAGCACCGGCCGCTGCGCTCCAGGCATGCACCGCCACCAGTCGGCAGCGCCGCACCTGGGCCTCGCGGAGTGCGAACCGCACCGCTGTGCCACTCCCCTCCCCCTCCTCGACACCGACGACGATGTTCCCGAACCTCCCGTCCCGGTGCTCCCGCGAACCACGCACGACGATGACAGGGCAGTCCGCCCGCGCCGCCACGGCGAGGCTGACCGAGCCCAGGAGCATCCCGGACAGCCCTCCGCGCCCTCTCGGTCCCAGCACCAGCGCGAAGGCGTTGCGCCCCTCGCCGGTCAGGGCGAAGGCGGCGTCCTCATGCACCACCTCGCTCGACAGCGGCACCGTGGGAGCGGTTTTCCCGGCACGCGCCGCGGCAGCACCGAGGACGTCGGCCGCCTCGTCGTCCCGTACCACTGCGTGCAGGAGACGGAGCGGCACCCCGTGCCGGGCCGCCTCTTCCGCGGCCCAGTTCACCGCTTCCAGGCTCGCCTCGGACCCGTCGATCCCGACCACCAGGGGAAGGGTCACCGCCTGTGTCTCCTCTCGTGCCGGGTTCCGCGCACTCCCTGCACGCCCACATGCGCGGTGGAGGGGGCTGAGGGCACACTCCTCGGATGAGAGAGCGCCCCGGGCTCCGTGCCGGCCGTGTGCGGACTCTCGCCCCCACCGGACCCGTTCCTGCCCTTCACGGTCACTTCCAGCTTCGTACGGAACGGAGGCCGCCGCGATGCCGCCAGCCGTAACCGTGGGCCTCGACGGCTCCCCCGAGAGTCCTGCTGCCGCCCGTGTGGCCGCTGCTGCTGATACCAGGACATCGCATCACCCCCTCCTGATCGTCACCGGACTCCGTAGGGAGAGGTCACCATGAACACGAACAGCAGGCTCCCGGCCATGCCGGCCGCCGCGGTGACGCCCTCGCGCCATCCCGCGCAGCTGACCGCGGTCCTCGACACACCGCTGTCCCGTTGGCTGTGGCTGATCAAATGGCTGCTCGCCCTCCCCCACTACGTCGTCCTGTTTCTTCCTGTGGGTGGCGTTCGTGGGGGTGAGCGTGGCGGCCTTCTCCGCGATTCTCTCTTGAAAGACCTGGTGTCACGCGCCCGCACGGGCAGGCTGCGCGGTTCCGAAGTGTCCGATGCCACGATCACGGTCACCAACCTCGGCGACCGGGGCGTGGAAACCGTGTCCGGCGTGATTTATCCGCAGCAGGTGGTCCTGGTCGGCTTCGGGCGGGTGGTCGACCGGCCGTACGCCGTCGACGGCCTGCTGGGCGTACGTCCCGTCGTCACGGCCACCCTCTCTGCGTGCCACCGGGCGACGGGCGGCGCCGTCGGGGCCCGCTATCTGACAACGCTCGACCGTCTCTCGCAGAACCCGGAGAAACTGTGAACCGAACCGACGCGCTGAACGTGGTCAAGGAGTCGATCACCCAGGTCGTTCCTGACGCCGACCTGGCCACGCCGGCTGGGTCCCGACGACGCGTTTCGGGACGCGCTCGAGATGGATTCGCTGGACTTCCTGACCTACATCGAGATTCTGGGCGAACGGACCGGCATTCGTATCGACGACGAGGACACACCGCAGCTCACCACGCTGTCCGGCAGCGCCGACCTCCTCGTCGCCCACGGGAAGTAAAGGTGCCGTCGACCCGGCGCGGATCGGAGGACCGGTTACCGGGGCGGTGCCGGCAACTCGCGGTGCAGCACGACTTTGAGGGCGCCGGTGTCCGGGCCGTGCGAGAAGGCCTCGTAGGCGTCCTCCATGCCATCGAGGCGGAACCTGTGGGTGACGAGGGGCGAGACCGAGAGGCGTCCGAAGAGCAGCAGGTCGAGCAGCCAGGGCGTGGAGAAAGTGTCGACCTGGCCGGTGCTGATCGTCACGTTCTTGCGCCACAAGGCCTCGAGATGCAGGGTGGCCGGTTTGCCGGGCATGCCGATGTTGGCGATGTGCCCTCCCGCGCGCACCACGCGTGTCGCCAGGAGGAAGCTGTCCGGATCGCCTGCGGCCTCGATGACGACGTCGGCGCCGGGCCCCTCGGACAGATCGGCGACCATCCGCCCGGGCAGTTCGGCGGCATGGGCGCCCATGCGGGTGGCGGCTGCCAGCCGGGAGCGGGACAGATCCACCGCGACGATCCGGCGCGGCGAGTAGAGACGGGCGACGATGACGGCGGCAAGCCCCACGGGACCCGCGCCCATCACGACGACGGTGTCTCCCGGGCTCACGTGTCCGTTGCGCACTCCGACCTCGTAGGCCGTGGGGAGAAGCTCGGCGAGCAGGACCGCCTCGTCGAGGGGGAGGTTCGGGGGCCGTCGGTGCGTGGAGTGGTCGGCGAAGGGGACGCGGACGAACTCGGCCTGCGTCCCGTTGATCATGTTGCCCAGGATCCACCCACCACCACCGCGGCACTGTCCGTACATGGTGTCGCGGCACGGCGGGCAGTGTCCGCAGGCCGAGACGGACGACACGATCACCTGTTGTCCGGGACGCCGGGTGTGCACCCCGCTGCCGGCTTCCACCACTTCGCCGACGGCCTCGTGGCCGAGGATCGTCCCCGGCTTCACCTCGGGGAGGTCCCCCCGCCGGATGTGCAGGTCGCTTCCGCAGATGGTGGTCGCGTCGACGCGCACGATCGCGTCGGTGTCGGCCTCGATCACGGGATCGGGCACCGTGTCCCAGGAGGTCTGTGCAGGACCGTGGTAGACGAGTCCTCGCATGGGGGCTCCCTCCTTCGCCGTCTCCTCTCCACCGTCGCCCTGGAAAGGCTCCCGGGCAACACGGAAGGCCCGCACCGCCTCGGTTCCGTCAGTGCGACTGCGTGTAGGGGCGGCGGAAGACGGGGGCCTGGCCGGTGCCCCACGGGCGCAGGGCTGCCAGCGCACGGACGGCCGCGGCCTCCAGGGGGCCGCTGGTGTCGACCGTGACGGCCTCGGGCCACGGTGGCTCCTCGGCCGCCATGGCGGTGGCGACGGCGAGGTCGGCATCGGACGCAGATGCTCCTGGGGCGCGAGAGGTGAGGCGCGCAGCCGACACGTCGCCGGGGACCTGGCAGTGCAGGGCCACCAGGTCGGCACTGGTGCGTTCGGCCGTGCGCAGGGCTGCTTCGCGTTGTCCCGCGTCGGACCAGGTGGCGTCGAGGACGACGGACTCTCCCGAGGACAGCAGGGCGGACGCACGGTCGAGCAGGGCGGCGTAGGTCCTGGCGGTCCACTCCGGTGTGTACAGCCCTTCGCCGTAGCCGGCCGCCGCGGGCTGCTCCGCCGGGATGCCGGCCAGCTCCTTGCGGAGGCGGTCGCTGCTGAGCAGGGTCACCCCCAGGCGGTCGGCCAGGGCCCCGGCGAGCGTGGATTTCCCGCTGCCCGGCAGCCCGCCCACCAGCGTCAGACCGACGGCGGAGGTGCGAAGGTGTCGCAGCGTCGCCGTGACAAGCCGCCGGGACGCCGCCTCGGCACCGGGCGCGCCTTGACGTGACTGGATCAGGGAGACCTTGGCGCGGACGAACGCACGGTAGGCCACGTAGTGGTGCCACAGGGAAGGGGGCGCGGGGTCGCCGGAGTACTCGCTGTACCGGGCGAGGAGGCAGGCGGCGGATTCCGGGGCGCCGAGCTGTTCCAGGTCCATGGCGAGGAAGGCGGCGTCGTCGAGGCCGTCGACGAAGCGGAGGCGGTCGTCGAACTCCAGGCAGTCCAGGATGCGGGGGCCGTCGTCGAGGCAGAAGACGTCCTCGGCCAGCAGGTCGCCGTGACCGTCGACGATCCGTCCTTCCCGGACGCGTGTGTCGAACAGGTGCTCGCGGCCGACGAGATAGCGGCGCACCAGCCGCTCGACCTCGTCGATGCCGTCGGGCAGGGGGATGTCGTCGGCCAGGGCACGGACCTGCCCGAAACTCGCTTCCCACCTCGATGCCAGAGCGTCGCGGGTTCCCTGTACGTCCACTTCCGGGCCGCGGCGCGCGTCCGCGTGGCGTGCGGCGAGCTGCCGGGCCACGGTCCGCAGGGCGTCGTCGACGGCGGCTCCCTCTCGTACCAGACGGGACAGGCGGCGGTCCGCCGGCATGCGGCGCATCACGACGAGCGGTTCGGCCGCGTCCGTATGCGGCAGCCGGATCTCTCCCAGGCCCAGGTAGACGTCCGCGGCGAAGCGGCGGTTGAGGGCGAGCTCCTGTTCGCAGGCGGCCCGGCGGGCCGCCACCGTGGTGTAGTCCAGGAACTTCAGATCGACCGGTTTCTTGATCTTGTAGGCGTGATCGCCGAAGAGGAGCACGATCGCGGTGTGCGTCTCGTGCAGCTCCGCGCGCGGAAACGTCGCACCATCGGGGCCGGGGCCCGGACGGAGTACAGACGCGTCGGTCCGGTGTGCGGCTGTCATCGCTTCCTTCGGGGCATCGGGCTCAGTCATGGGGGACGACGGCGACAGGGCGGCGTGCGTGAGGGATGGCGGCCTGGGCGACGGGGCCCGGACGAGGTGCCGGAATGCGGCGGTGCCGGCGCCGGCCGATGATCAGCAGCCCGGCGCTCCCGGCGGACCGCAGGACCGCCCTGGCGGGGCTTTCCAGCCCGATGTTGTCGGCCACCCCCACCCGCGGGTACTTCTCGAGCCAGAGGTGAAGGACCTGGTCCAACTGCTTCCTCGCGTCCTGCGTGATCCCTTCGGCGACGTCGTGGTCCGCCCTCCAGGGGACGTAGGCGTGGACGGGCAGGCTCCGGCCGTGGACGGCCCGCAGCGGCACGTTCCGCGCCGAGGCCTCGGCGAACGCGAACCCGAGCGGGCCGTCGCAGGGGCCGTGCAGCTTCAGCGCGAGCACGGCATCGCCTGTCCCCCCGGGTGCGGCCGGTGGTGCCTGCGCGCGGGATTCGGCACGGACCAGGACGACCGGCCGCTCGGCCCGGGCTACGACGGACATGCTGATGTCGCCGAGGAAGCAGCTCTCGACGAGCTCCAGCCCCCGCGACCCGAGCACGGTCGTCTCGGACTCCGACGCCGCGTGCGGCAGTGCGTCCCGGGCCTCGTCGGCGACCAGGTTTCCGACGATGGCGAGACCGGGTTGGCGCCTCTGGAGTTCCGCCTGTGCGTTGTGCACCAGCCGGTTCGCCCAGTAGTTCTGGTCGATTTCGGAGGGCACCTTGGTGGGTTCCGGCGCGAGCATGGGCCACGCGTGCAGCAGACGCAGGGTGAGATTGCGGCGCTCGGCCTCGTCCGCGGCCCAGCGGGCGGCGGAAAGACTCTCGGGTGAGCCGTCGAGGCCGACCGTGATCACTGGCTCCATGGCGCCTGCCTCCATCTCGTAAGAAACTGGACATGACGATGACCGGGGTCACCCCTCCGGAAGCGTCGGCAGACCGCGCAGCGCCGCCGCTCATTCGAGAGTTACCGCAAACCCCTCTGCGGCGCACTCGGACCCGAAGCGGGCCGGCACTCGAAGGGTGGAGTCCGGCAAGGGATGAGGTATGGCTGTGTTGGTTCCCCTGGTGGTCGGGGTCGACGGGTCGGAGTCGAGCCTGGAGGCGGTGGACTGGGCCGTCGACGAGGCGGACCGGCACACGGTGCCGCTCCACCTGATGCACGCGGCGGCGCCGGGCCAGGACGCGTCCGGCCCGATCACCGCCGCCTCGCAGCGGGCCGGAGGGGGCGCCACCGGCGTGCGGCTGTCGAGCGAGGTACTGCGCGACGACGCGGCCTCCGCCCTGGTCGGCGAGGGACACAAGGCCTTCGCGCTGGTGCTCGGGTCCAGTGGGGTCGGAGAACTCACCGGGCTGCTCCTGGGTTCGGTCAGCCTCGCCGTGGTGGCGCGGGCGGACTGCCCTGTCATCGTCGTGCGTGGCTCGCAGGAGCACCGGGCCGGCAGGTTCGGGAGCGTGGTCGTGGGGGTCGAGGACGGTGAGGGAAGCGACACAGCCGTGGAGTTCGCCCTCCGCGAGGCTCATGTACGGCGCTGCGAGCTCGTGGCGGTCCACGCCTGGAGTGCGCCGCTCGGCGCACTCTCCGAACCTCTGCCCGGGTCGTGGTACGCCCTCGAGGCGCACCGTCGCCCGCCGGCACAGGTGCTCGACGACGCTCTGCGCGGCCCTGCGAAGCAGTACCCTGACACCGCCGTGACGTGCCGGGTGGTCGAGGGACCGGCGCGGCAGGCGCTGTTGGGGGCTGCGGCGGAGGCGGATCTGCTCGTCGTCGGTGCCGGTGAACGGCACGGCCGTCCCGGCCTGATCAACCACGCGTTACTGCATCACGCACCGTGTCCGGTCGTGGTCGTACCGCAGAAGTGACAGCGCGCCGGCGGGAACCGTACCGAGGGCCGGCCCCCAAGGCCTGAAGGACCGCCCACCAGGGACCTTCGGCCCAGTGACCGGGGCCTGCCGCCGTTCGACGGTGAGAAGTGGAGCGACCAGCGGTCTGCTGGAGGCCCGACGATGAGTACCCGAAGTTCACCGTACGCGTCCGGTCCGCTGCCACCGCGCGGGGATGAGGCGCCCAAGGGGCGGAACCCCCTGATCCGGTACGTCGGACCGGGTCGAGTTCTGGTTGCATCGCGTGCTGATGATCGTCCTCGTCGTCGGACCGCCGATGGCAGGACTCGTCGCGGGCAGGACGGCGTACGAGTCGTCGATGCGCACGGTGCAGGCCCAGTCGGCCGAGCGGCAGCAGGTCAGTACCCGGGTGATATCGATCACGAGAATGTCGGCCAGACGGTGCAGGAGCAGGCGCAGGAGCAGGCGCAGGCGCAGGTCCGCTGGACCGACAGCAGCGGCACGGTGCGGACGGCAACTGCCCTCGTGGAGCCGGACACGTCCAAGGGCGCCACGGTGCGGGTGCGGGCGGACCGGGACGGAACCGTCACCAGCCCGCCGCTGACGAAGCCCCAGGCCGTGACCAATGGCTGGTTCGTGGGAGGCATGGCGGTGATCAGTGTGGCGACCGGGCCGTACCGGTCCGTCCCGAGCTGAGGAGGAGAGCGATGTCGCACACCGTGGAATGGAAGGTTCGCCTCTATCTCTTCGAGGAGGGGGGAACGACGAAGGCCCGCGCGGTGATCGACACCGGAACCACGGTGCTCACCGGTCACGGGACCGCACACCGAAATCCGGCGGACACGGAGGTGCCGGAGATCGGTGACGAGCTGGCGGCGGGCAGGGCCATACAGGATCTGGGCCGGCAGCTGGTGGAAATCGCCGAGCGCGACGTCGAGGGCACGGGCGCGACCGGGCCGGACCCCCGTCCGGCCGCCGGGTGGTCGATGTGACCGTAGTCTGCGCCTCGGCCGGGGACACCTTGTGGGTTCGACGCCCGCCCGGGTACCCGGCCTCGTGGGCAGCGGATCCGTCTCTGCGGCCGGATGCGCCGGGGATCAGGAACCAAGGAGGACGACCGATGACGCTTCCAGCACACCGCGGCAGGGATTCGGTCTCCGGATGGGCCCCTCTCCGGGAGCTCGAGGAGCTGCGCGCCCGGATGGATCAGCTCATGCGCGCCACCCTCCCCTTCCCCGGCGGCGGTTTCCCCGAGGCCGGGGCGGCCGAGGCGTGGGCGCCGCCGGCCGACATCGAGGATACCGAGGACGCCTACCCGATGGAGCTGGAGCTCCCCGGTGTGGACAAGGACCGGATCACCGTGGAGATCGAAGACGGCGAGCTCGACGTCCACGGCGAGATCAAGCAGAAGGAACGCACGGGTGTACTCCGTCGGCAGACCCGGCATGTCGGACAGTTCGACCACCGCACGAATCTGCCTCCGAACGTCGACACCGAACACATCACCGCGGAGTCGACCAACGGAGTCCTCACGGTGCGCGTCCCGAAGGCCCAGAAGGCCAAGCCACATTGCATCGAGATCACGGGCTGAGGGTGGCGGGGCCGGCCGTCGCGGTCCGTGCGGCCACGGCAGGCCGGTGCCCGCCTCTTCCATTCCGGCGGTCTTTCGTGAAGGGCATGTCAGGGGGGCCAGTTGCATTCATCGGTACCTTGCGGAAAGGGCGGCGATCATGCGAGCTCATCTCGGCGACCACCTCGTCATCGAGAGTCCGGCAACCGGCGCCACCAGGCGCGACGGCGAGATCGTCGGGCTCCACCACGAGGACGGGACCCCTCCCTACGACGTGCACTGGTCGGACACGCACGAGGTGACGCTCGTGTTCCCCGGACCCGACGCCCACGTCAAGCATCTCGGACACGAGCCCGAAACCGATGCCGGGGCCGGCGCGCCCTCACCCGCCGGCGCACCCGACCCCGGCGACATCGGCCGGCGGGTGGCCACCGAACGCCAACGACGGGGCCTGAGCCGGGAAGAGACGGCCCGCCGCGCCAGGATGGCGCCGGACTACCTCGCCTATCTCGAAGAACACCCTGGCGACCCCAGCCTGGCGACTCTCATCAGGCTGGCCGCGGCGCTGGGCACCAGCGTCCAGGCGCTGCGCGGGAGTGGCATCGATCTGCCGCCCGGCCAGGGCATGGCGCTCCTGCACCCCGAGCTTCGGGACCTCGGACCGGAGGAATGCCGCACCTTGCTGTCCACGCACGGGGTGGGGCGCGTCGCGGTGACAACGCCCGAAGGGCCGGCGGTGATCCCGGTCAACTACGAAGTCGTCGACGACGCGATCGCCTTCAGGACCGCCCCCGACTCCGTGCCCGCGGCGGCCGTGGGATCGGAGATCGCCTTCGAGGTCGATCATGTGGACGAGGCCATGAGCCAGGGCTGGAGCGTGCTCGCGGTCGGCCCCGCACAGGTTGTCACGGAGCCTGACGAGGTGCGACAGCTGGCCGAACACGCCCCCACCACACCGTGGGCCGGGGGTGTGCGCGAGATGTGGGTGTCGATCCGGCCCACACACCTCACGGGACGCCGCATCACTCCGGCCGAACAGTGAGCGGGAGGCACTCCTGTGAACCAGCAAGCACTGCCGGACGAGCGCGTGACGGCCCTCGTGTACGACGCAGCCGCCGCCCCGTCCATGCACAACGCACAGCCGTGGCGCTTCGGCTACTTCCGGGGCAGCCGTACCTTCCACGTGCGCGCGGATCTCGACCGCGTCCTGCCGCACTCCGACCCGGACCATCGCGCCCTGCACCTCGGTGGCGGCGCCGCTCTGCTGAATCTGCGGGTCGCGCTGGCCCACGAGGGATGGCACCCGGCGACCCGGCTGCTGCCCGACCCGACCGACCCGGCGCTGCTCGCCGCCGTACAGCCGACCGGTCCCGGGAGCGGTGAGAGCGGTCTCGCGGCGCTGTATCCGGCGGTCCACCAGCGGCACAGCAGCCGTTTCCCCTTCGAGGAGACGGAGATCCCGCAGGAGCTGCGCACGGCCCTGGTCGACGCCGCCCGCGGTGAGGGAGCGATGCTGACCTTCCCGTCCTCCTGGCACCTGCAACAGGTGCTGGAACTGCTGGAGGAGGCCGAGGCGCGCAATCTCACGGACCGTGGCAGCAACCAGGACCTGGCGGAGTGGACCCGGATGAATGCTCCGTCGGTGGACACGGCCCGGGACGGAGTGCCCGACTATGCCTTCGGGCCGCGCAAACGCGGCGGCAAGGCGCCCATGCGCGACTTCGCCGGGAGCAGGTCGGTGCCCGGCCGCGGCACCGCCGAGTTCGAACGGACCCCCCAGCTGGCCGTCCTCAGCACCACCCACGACCGCCCGGAGGACTGGCTGCGCGCCGGCCAGGCCATGGAACGGGTTCTGCTGCTGGCCACCCTCGAGGGCCTGTCCAGCTCCTTCGCCACTCAGGCCCTCGAGTGGAGCGACCTGCGCTGGCCGTTGCGCGACCCCGTGTCCGGGGCCGGGCACATACAGATCGTGCTGCGCCTGGGATACGGCCCCAAGGGCCCCGGCGCCCCGCGACGCCCGGTGCCGGACATCCTCGACATCCAACCCTGACCGGCACCCGGGCACGGCTGAGACCGGAACGTCGTTCCCGGTCTCCGGTCTGCTGAAAGGCCGCGTGGATCTCCTGCTCGGTGGCGGCGTGGGACACGACGAGAAGTTCATCGCCGGGCCGCAGCCGCATTCCGGGGGCGGGGACCGTGGGCCGGCCCTCCCGGACGACGGTCGCGACGACGGTGCCCGCCGGGAGGGCGATCTCGGCGAGTGTGTGGCCCGCGGCGCGGGACCGCGGGGTGATGGCGGTTTCGATGACGTCGAGACCCGCCTTGCTCAGGCGCAGCAGAGCGACGGTGTCGGTGGCGCCGGCCGCCGATGTTGCCGAGCAACGACCGCGCCGCTGTGCACGTCACTCGGCAAGGGTGACGCGGGGAAAGTTCCCTCGTGCTCAGGGGCCGAGGCGGGGTACGGCGCTCACGGCAGGCAGCGCGACGAGCATGTCCTCACGTCCTCTCGCCGTGGGTGGCGCTCCGGGCCCTGCGTCATTACTCCCGCACGACGCACAGGGCCCAGATGACGAAGGCGTACAGCGCGATCAGGGTGAGTGACCATACGGGGTAGTAAGGGATCGACAGGAAGTTGGCGATGAGCAGCAGTCCCGCGATGCCGATCCCGACGACCCGGGCCCACAGGGCGCGCGAGAAGAGGCCGACGCTCACACCCATGGCGATCACGCCGAGGATCAGCTGGATCCAGCCCCAGCTGGTCAGGTCGAACTTGAAGAGGTAGTTGGGGGTGGAGACGTAGACGTCGTCCTTGGCGATCGCCATGATGCCCCGGAGCAGATCCAGGAGACCGGCGATGAACAGCAGGACACCGGCGAACGTCACCAGCCCGCCCGCGGTCCCCTCGCCTGCCTGCGAGCGGTGGTGGGTGGTCGTTGTCATGTTCGCTTCCTCGCTTCCTCGTGAGCCGCAGCGGCCAGTGCTGCACCTCCGAGCATGTGAGGCGGCCTGCGCGGAGTGATCACCCGTGACGGGTGAGGTTCGCGAGGCGGATCGCTGGTGCTCTGGGAACCCAGGGACGAAAGGGCCGCGCATGAACAGCGATGCCTGGACAGGTGTGGCGCTGGCGGGCGTCACCGCCGCGTACGCACTGTGCTCACGGCGGCTGGCGTCGACACCGGTGTCGTCGGCGATGGTGTTCGTCGGCTGCGGGGTGCTCCTGGGGCCCGCCGTGTGGGATGTCTTCGATCTGAAGCACGACGTGGGGCAGATCCTCACCCTGCTCGAAGCCGCCCTCGCCCTGGTCCTGTTCACCGACGCCATGATCGTGCGGCCACGGGACCTGCGGTCCGGTGGCTTCCTGCCGGGCCGGTTGCTCGGCATCGGACTGCCGTTGAGCATCGCGGCCGGCTGGCTGCTGGCCTGGCCCCTGCTGCCCGGACTGACCGTCTGGGAGCTCGCACTGGTCGGCGCCGTCCTCGCGCCGACGGACGCGGCCCTCGGCAAAACGGCCATGACCAGTCCACGGGTCCCGGCACTCGTACGCCAGGGGCTCAACGTGGAGAGCGGCCTGAACGACGGCATGGTACTGCCGTTCTTCCTTCTCTTCCTGGCCGGTATTCCGGGGACGTCCGCCGCTCAGGAGGGGGTGGCGGGCGTGTTCTGGCGGGCGCTCGTACTGAGCACGGTGCTGGGCCTCCTGGTCGGCGCCGGGTGCGGCCTGCTGCTGCGGTCGGCGCAGGCACGGGGGTGGATCTCGCGGGAGTGGGAGCAGCTCTTCGTCCCGGCCGTCGCCATGGCGTCGTACTCGCTGGGCGTCGTCACGAACGGGAGCGGCTTCATCGCCGCCTGGGTCGCCGGCTTCTCCTTCGGATCCGCCCTGCGCCGGTACGGGGCCACCGGGCCGGCGGAGGGCCGGGTGGAGGGTCCCGATCCCACCGCCGACTTCACCGAACACCTCGGCGGGCTCCTGGCCTCGGTCAGCCTGCTCGTCTTCGGCGCGGTGCTGCTCGGTCCGACGCTTGAGGAGCTGAGCTGGCCGGTCGTCGGCTACGCGGTGCTCAGTCTGACCGTCGTACGGATGCTGCCGGTGGCCGTCGCGCTCGTCGGCAGCGGACTACGGCTGCCCACGGTGGCGTACATCGGGTGGTTCGGGCCACGGGGTCTGGCGTCCGTCGTGCTGGGTCTGCTCGTCCTGGAGGAGCACGTCCACGGGATCGGGCTGCTGGGCAGGGTGGTCGCGGTCACCGTCGGCCTGAGCGTCCTCCTGCACGGCGTGTCGGCGGTCGTCCTCGCCGACCGGTACGGCCGCTGGTATGAGGAAACCACGGCCACGGGCCGGGAACTGCACGAGGGGACCCCCGTCCCCGAGGTCGGCCGACGGCGGCGCGTCACCGCTCGCTGACGTCGAACGCCCCGGGCCCGGGTGACGTGGCAGGGCTCTGCCACCCGTGACGGGTGAGGCGGGACGAGCCGCCCGCGCCCACGGTGGAAGGACAACCGGGTCAGGGCCCGGGGCAGCGAGGAGAGTGCCATGGCCAAGCCCTTCCGGGGGAGGATCGCCCTCGACCTACGTGACGCGCAGCCGGACTGGGCTGGTACGGGGGCTGGTTGACGACCGACTGAACGGTGGGACACCCACGGACGGTGGACCGGAGGAAAGGAGCCCGGAGATGGCCGGGGAAACGATCGGGGCGGAGGGAGCCGGCACGACGTCCGGCGAGGCGGAAGCCCCCGTGTTCGACACTCTTGTCCAGATGACGCTCGACGCGTTCGAACGATCCGGTCTGGACCCGGAGACGTATCTGCTGACCCGCATCGCGGCGCTGGTGGCCATGGGCGCCTCTCCAGCGTCGTACCTGCTCAACGTCGGCGCCGCCGACGACATCGGCGTGCCACCGGAGAGAATCCGGGGCACCCTCGTGGCCATCGCCCCCATCGTCGGCAGCGCCCGTGTAGTGACCGCCGCCCGCGGTATCGGTGAGGCCTTCGGGCTGCCCCTGCTGCCCGGCGGAAGCGAGGAAGAAGGAGCGGTGACATGAATCTGTCCTACGACTACCCGGTCCTCGGAGCATTCTGGACGGCCATGTGGATCTTCCTGTGGGTCCTGTGGATCATCCTGCTCTTCCGGATCATCGGAGACATCTTCCGGGACGACACGCTCGGCGGGGCGGCCAAGACGGGATGGCTCGTCTTTGTGGTCGTGCTGCCCTTCCTCGGCGTGTTCGTCTACGTCCTGGCCCGCGGCAAGGACATGGGGGGCCGCGAGGTGCGGCACGCCCGGGCCCGGCAGCAGGCGTTCGACGACTACATCCGTGAGACGGCGGGCAGCGGCGCGGGGCGCGGGGACGAGGTGGAGCAACTCGCCAAACTCTCCGAGATACGTTCCAGGGGCGACATCACCGACGCCGAGTTCCAGCGGGCCAAGGAGAAGATCCTCCACTGAACCGGCGGGAACGGGCGGGGCGCCGCCCCTGGACCGGTCGGCACGCCGACACGTGGTCCACGGGCGGGGCGCAGGCTATGCGCCGGTGGGGAAGCGTCGGGGGTCGTCCGTGCGGTACGCGATGTGCTCGGAGACCGAGACCACGCCGTCGACACTCCGGCACAGCCGCTCGATGACGGGAATCATCATCTTGACCTCGACGGACCCGTCGAGGGTCACCTTCCCCTCGTGCACCTCGACTGTGACCTGCTCCGCGGCAGGACCCAGCGTCCGCCGCAGAACGTCCCCGGTGATCTCGTCGTGGATGGCGTCGTCGCGGCGCAGGAAGATCCGGAGCAGGTCGCTCCGGCTGACGATGCCCTGGAGCCGGTCGGTCTCGTCCACCACGGGCAGTCGCTTGACGTTCTGCACCGCCATGAGGCGGGCCGCCTCGACCACGGTCCATTCGGGACGCGCGCACACGGCAGGGGCCGACATGAGTTCCTCGGCACGGGTGCCCTCGGCCTTGGCCCGATCCCACGCCTCGAGGTGCGGGATCGGCGTCCGTCCGGACGGGTCGGGCTGGGCGGAGGACTTGCGCAGCAGATCGGCCTCGGACACCACGCCCATGGGCCGGTCCAGTTCGTCCACCACCGGTACGGCGGTGATGTCGTTGTCCTCCAGCAGTCTGACGATTTCCTTGAACGGCATGTCACGCGGCGCCCGGACCACGTTCCGGGTCATGAGTTCTGCGACCGTGCGGTGGTGCATGTCGCTTCTCCGTTCCGGTTGGCGGTCCGGCTGCTCGGATACGGCACCCCTGCCGGGTTGCCTCGGTTACAGCACCATTGTGGGGAAACGGGGACGCCCGTGCGAGCCGGGCTCGGCCGTCGCGGCCTTCTCACTCACCGCCCCCTCTGCCGCCCTCCCGGGTACGAGCTGCCCGGCGGCGCCTCACCGCGTCCTCGTGCTCGGCCTGCTCCAGGGCGAGTTCGACGCGGTCCGGCGCTGACCCGAGGCGGGGTGTCCAGTGCCGTCGCAGGGCGCGGACGCGTCGGCGGGTGCGCATCAGTTCGGCCTCGACGATGTCCCTGGCCGCCCGGGCCACGGCGTACTCGGCCGCTGCTCGAAGCGCCTCACGAAAAGCGGCCTCCGCGTGGATCAGGGCGGTGTCGGCCGGCGCGGCCGAGGTGGGAGTGCGGTCCGGCACGGAGCAGGTGACCGTGAACGGGTGGCGGACCCCATCGTGACGGCTTCGACGGTCATGATGCTCGCCGGGCCGGCTCCGGCTGCCGCGCCGTCGAGCGCGGGTTCGCCGCCGAGCAGGACCGCTCTCAGCAGCCATGTGCCCATCCCCCGCACGATCGTGCCACCGGCGGGCAGCGCTCTCCTCGGCGCGCCGCAGGTGCTCGTGGCGGGCGCGCAGGATGCGCAGCTTCTGTTCGAGGAGGTCGGCGCCCCGGCGGGCGACCGTCAGACGGTGCCGCAGGTGCAGGCACCCAGCGCGGGAGGGTGGGATCCGGAACGGGGCCGTCACGGGAGCGTCCCTTCTTCCTCGGGCATCTCGGATCCTTCATCCTGGTCTCCCGGGGCCTCCCGCGCGCCGTGCTCGTCGAGCAGGGCGGCGGGCAGCCGGCGGCCGGAGTACCGGTCTCGTGCCCTCCTCCGGAGTCCCGGACCGCTTCCACGGTCCGGTCCTGCCTCGGCGATCGTCCGAAGGCGGGCGGCCTCCTCCGTCAACCGGCTCGCGGTCGCGGAGCGCCGCGGGTCGCTTGCGGCGGTCATCAGCTATCGCTTCGTACGGCCGGGTGAGGCCTGCCGGATGTCCGCACCGGAGCTGACGTGCCGCTGGATCTCCTGGGGACCGTGCCAGTCCAGGCACATCACGGTGGCATCGTCTTCGAGCCGGCCGCCGGGGGCTGCGTCCCGTACCGCGGACGTCAGCATCAGCGCGGTCTCCCGCGGGTGCAGGTTCCGGGCGCGCTCGAGCAGGTCGGGCAGCTCGACCTGCTCCCCCTGACGTTCGAGCATGCCGTCGGTCAGCATGAGCAGACGGTCACCGGGCCGCAGCTCGATGTCCTGGACCCGGTAGGGGCGGGACGCGAGCGCGGACAGCCCGAAGGACTGGTCCACCTCGCAGGTGATCACCTGCGCAGCCCCCTCACGCAGAGTGGGACCGTCCCGGGTTCCCCCCGGCCGGTGGCGGGTTCAAGCGGGTGGATTCGTTGGGCCGCATGGCCGTCATCCGGGCGCGTCGCTCGACGCGCCCGGATGGGATGGACAACAGCTCCTGTCCCCGTATGCCGAAAGCAGAGGTCCCTCATGATCGTCAAGAAGCTGCACGAATCCGGCATCCGTGCCGAGCACGCCTACACCGCCGGCTTCATCTCCATCGGGATGTCCGTCATCGCCTGGTGCGCTTCCCTGAGTGTGGAGAAGAAGGGCGAAGAACGCGCCGACCGCCTGGGCATCTTCGTCGGTGAGTGGGCCCCCACGTTCTTCGCCCTCGGTCTGGCCTTGTCCACCTACGAAAAGTGACGGCAGACATCGCGTAGCGGCTTCGCAGGCCGTCGTGCGGTCGGTGCGACGGTGCCCCGCATGCCGACGGCGGCGGCCGGCCCTACCGTGAGTGCAGGGGGACGCCACCGCGGGAGAGGAACCGTTCCATGCCGGTCACCGAGAGCCCGCTGCACGGACGGACCGCTGTCGTGACCGGAGCGGCACGCGGTCTGGGGGCGGCGATGGCCCGGGACCTGGCCGGCCGGGGTGCGCGGGTGGCGCTGCTCGGTCGTGAGGAGAGAACACTGGCCCGGGTCAGGGATTCCCTGCCGGCGGGTGTGTCCGAGTGCTGGGAGGTCGACGTCACGGACGACCGGAGCATGGCCCGGGCAGCCGCGGACATCCGTGCGCGGCTCGGGCCTCCTTCCGTCGTGGTCGCCAACGCGGGAGTGGCCGAGGGCGGCCCGTTCGCCGAGTCCGATCCCATGAGCTGGCGTCGGGTGGTCGAGGTGAACCTGATCGGCAGCGCCGTCACGGCCCGGACGTTCCTCGGGGATCTGTTCGAGAACCGGGGCTACTTTCTCCAGGTCGCGTCGCTCGCGTCCATCGGCGCGGCCCCGATGATGAGCGCGTACTGCGCGTCGAAGGCGGGGGTCGAGTCGTTCGCCCACGCGCTGCGGGCGGAGGTGGCCCACCGGCGTGTGGGTGTCGGGATCGCCTACATCAACTGGACGGACACCGACATGATCCGCGACGCCGACGCGTACGCGGTGCTGCGGGAGCTCCGGGGCCACATGCCGCCACCGGCGCGCAAGGTGTACCCCGTCGAGTACGTGGCCGGCCGGCTGGTCACCGCGATCGAACGGCGCCGGCCGTCCGTCTACGTGCCCCGCTGGCTGCGATCGGCCCAGCTCGTGCGCGCCGCGATGCCCCCTGTGGTGACGATGCTGTCGCGGCGTGAACTGCCTCGTCTCGCCGCCGAGGAGCCGTTCGAGGCCACGGGGCTGCTCGGCGCCGGCGGCCGGGCCGACCAGTTCGGCTCCCGCCCTCCGCACCGTTAGAGCCTCCCGTTCGCATCATGCCGGGCTCGCGGGCGCGGCCGGCCGAGAGCGGCGGGCCACCGACGTGTCCGCCGGGATCGGCGTCGGCGACCTCGTGTCGCGGACCGGTGGCATCCGACCAGTGCCGCCCGACCGGTACCGCCGACCGGACCGGCTCACCGGCCTCGCACGGGCGCGCCGTCGGGAGCGCGCCCCGAGATGACATACCGCCATGCCGCCCACGCCGCTGGGCCGGTGGAGTGACTGTCCTCTGGGACGGACCCCGTAACGGGAAGGAATCAGCGCATCCACACAAGGGCACCCGGCAGAAGCACTGGTGTGCAGGTGACCGAGAGTGAGAAGAGGTTGTGTATGTGGGGACTCGGGCCCACCGTGGCCGAACCGATCGGGCCCGTCGACGGTCCGCTCACGGCTCTCGACACCGTCCGCGCCGTCGAGGCGGAGCTCGGGCACGTCCTCGACGAGGAACTGTGCCGGGCCCGTGACGTGGACCCACTGTTCGCGCGTGACATCGCCGGCCGGGTCACCGCGTTCGTCCGGCAGGGCGGGAAACGGCTGCGCACGGCGTTCGCGTGGTGCGGCTGGCGGGCGGCGGGCGGCTCGGGCGACGCGACGGCGCTCCTGCGGACGGGAGTCGCGCTCGAGCTGGTGCAGGCGTGCGCTCTCGTCCACGACGACGTCATGGACGGTTCGCCGCTGCGCCGGGGCGCGCCCGCGGTGCACGTCGACTTCGCTACCATGCACCGCGCCGCGCGGATGACGGGTCCGCCCGAAGCGTTCGCGGCATCCGCCGCGGTACTCGCCGGTGACCTGGCCCTGGTCTGGGCGGACGATCTGCTGACCGAGACGGCACTCGGCTCGCCGTACGGCCCGCAGCTGTACCGCGAGTGGCGGGCGATGCGCGGCGAGATGGTCGCGGGGCAGTACCGGGACATCCACGCGCAGGCCGCCGGATTGTCCGGCGTCGACGAGGCGGTGAGCATCGCCACGCTCAAGAGCGCCCTGTACACGGTCGAGCGCCCGTTGGCGCTGGGCGCGTCCCTGGCCGGCGCCGACGCGCAGACCCTGGACGCGCTGCGCTCCGCCGGGCGGTGTGCGGGGCTGGCCTTCCAGCTCCGCGACGACCTCCTCGGCGCCTTCGGCGACCCGGACCTGACGGGCAAACCGGCCGGTGACGACCTGCGGACCCGCAAGCTGACCTACCTGCTCGCCGTCGGCCTCCGGCTCGCGGAAGCCTCCGGGGACCAGGAGGCGGCCGACGCGCTCGGCCCGCACGCCTGCGCCCGGTCGGACGAGACCGTGGAGCGGATGAGGGCGGCACTGGAGCGGACCGGTGCGTGGACGGTCGTGGAGGGCAGGATCACGGAGTTGGCGGCGACGAGCCTGCGGCACTTCGCGGGGGCCGGTGCGGACCCCGCCGTACGGCGGGAGTTCGCCGCGCTGGTCGAACGGGCGTCGGGCGTTGCTCCGGAGCGGACCGGGGAGGCCGCGTGAGAACCGTGCCGGGGACGACGGATCACGTCGTCGTGGTGGGTGCCGGGCTGTCCGGCCTCGCGTGTGCCCTGCATCTGCTGGGGGCGGGCCGTCGGGTGACGCTCGTCGAGCGGGACGCCGGTCCGGGCGGCCGGTCCGGCCGCGTGCGCCTGGGCGGCTACGAGGTGGACACCGGTCCCACGGTGCTGACCATGCCGCACCTGGCCGACGAGGCCTTCGCCGCCGTCGGCGACAGCCTCGCCCGGCACGTCGAGCTGACGGCCCTGCACCCGGCCTACCGCGCGTGCTTCGCGGACGGGACGTCGCTCGACGTCCACACCGACGGCGAGGCCATGGAGGCGGAGGTACGACGGTTCGCCGGACCGGCCGAGGCGGCGGGCTACCGCGGGCTGCGGGAATGGCTGGAGCGGCTGCACCGGGCGCAGATGCGCCGGTTCATCGACACGAACTTCGACTCGCCCTTCCAGCTCCTGCACCCTGACCTGGCCCGGCTGGCGGGGCTGGGCGGCTTCGGACGGCTGGACCGCCGCATCGGCCACTTCCTCTCCGACCCCCGGCTGCGGCGTGTCTTCTCGTTCCAGGCCCTGTACGCCGGAGTCGCCCCGGCCAGGGCCCTCGCGGCCTATGCGGTGATCGCCTACATGGACACCGTGGCCGGTGTCTGGTTTCCCAGGGGCGGCATGTACGCACTGCCCCGCGGCATGGCCGACGCGGCGGCCGAGGCGGGCGCCGACTTCCGCTGGTCGTCCGAGGTGACCGCGCTGGAGCGCTCGGCCGGCCGGGTGCGTGCCGTACGGCTGGCGTCCGGCGAGCGGATCCCCTGCGACGCGGTGGTGCTGACCTGCGAGCTGTCCACGGCGCACGAGTTGCTGGGGCGGGCCCCGCGGCGCCCGGTGCGGCTGCGCCACTCGCCGTCCGCCGTGGTCCTGCACGCGGGGACCGACCGGACCTGGCCCGGTCTCGCCCACCACACCCTCTCCTTCGGCGCGGCCTGGGAGCGCACCTTCCACGAGCTGACCCGTTCGGGGCAGCTGATGAGCGACCCGTCCCTGCTGATCACCCGGCCGACGACGCACGATCCCGCGCTGGCCCCACCGGGCAGGCACCTCCACTACGTGCTGGCCCCATGTCCGAACACCGCCGTCGGGCCCTCGGCCGCCGCCTGGCGGGAGCTGGGTCCGCGCTACCGCGACAGCCTGGTCGCCGAGCTGGAGCGCCGGGGCCTGGACGGGTTCGCGGACAGCGTCCGGGAGGAAATGCTGGTGACGCCCCTGGACTGGGCCGCGCAGGGGCATGCGGCGGGCAGCCCGTTCTCGGTCTCCCACACGTTCGCCCAGACGGGCCCGTTCCGCCCGCGCAATCTGGTGCGCGGTCTCGAGAACGTCGTACTGGCCGGCTGCGGGACCACCCCGGGCGTGGGCGTGCCGACGGTACTCATCAGCGGCAAGCTCGCCGCCGCGCGCGTCACCGGCGGCGTCCGTGGCGGTCCCGTCCGCACGGCCCGCACCCGTCCGGCACCGCGCGTCGTACGTGCCGCCGCGACCCCGGCCGAGGAAGGCCTCCATGACCCGTCGTGAACTGGACGCCGCCGGGATCACCGATCCCGCGCTGCGCGCCGCCTACACCCGGTGCAGACGGCTCAACGCCCGCCACGGCAGAACCTACTTCCTGGCCACCCGGCTGCTCCCGGTGGAACGCCGCTCCGCCGTGCACGCGTTGTACGGCTTCGCCCGCTGGGCGGACGACATCGTGGACGACCTCGACCGGCCCCGGGCGCCGAAGGAACGGGACCTGCTGCTACGACGTCTGGAGAGCGACCTCGCCCACGGACTGCGTACCGGCGGCGGGGACGAGCCCGTGGTCCGGGCCGTGGCCGACACCTCCGCCCGGTACGACATCGAGCACACGCTGTTCGCCGACTTCCTGGCCTCGATGCGCAGCGACCTGCACGTCACCGACTATCCGACCTACGCCGACCTGCGGGCCTACATGCACGGCTCGGCGGCGGTGATCGGACTGCAGATGCTGCCCGTGCTCGGCACGGTCACCTCACGCGAGGAGGCGGCACCGCACGCGGCGGACCTCGGCGTCGCCTTCCAGCTCACCAACTTCCTGCGCGACGTCGGCGAGGACCTGGACCGGGGCCGCGTCTACCTGCCGGCGGACCTGCTCGCCGCCCACGGCGTGGACCGGCCCCTGCTGGAGTGGAGCCGCCGCACCGGGCGCCGCGACTCGCGGATCCACGAGGCGCTCGTCGCCGCCGAGGCCATGACCAGGAAGGTGTACCGGGCGGCGGAGCCGGGCATCGCCATGCTCGACCCGCGGGTGCGCCCCTGCATCCGTACCGCGTTCACCCTCTACCGCGGCATCCTCGACGCGATCGCGGACCAGGGGTACACGGTGCTGCACCGCCGGGCGGTGGTGTCGCGCGGGCGTCGTGCGGCCACGGCCGCCGCGGGAGCCGTCCACATCATGCGGGCGCGGCGGCGCGCCCGCGCCGCGGACGGGGTGCCCCGTGCGTCCCGCGCGGAACTTCGGGGGAAAGGATCCGTGCGGTGAGGGACCGAGCGAACCGGACCGGCTGGACACCGCCGTTGCGACGGCGGCGCAGGTCCGGCTGGACGGAACAGACGCCGACCTGGCGGGAGGCGCGCCCCGCGCTGATCGCCGACGTCCTCAAGCGGGCGTCCGCCCGTCCGTCCGGAAACTGGTTCGTCGTCGGTGCCTCCCGGGACGTACGGGCCGGTGACCGACCGTACGGCAGGACGGTGGGCGGGGCCGAGGTCGTGCTGTGGCGGTCGGACACGGGTGAGCTGCACGCCGGTCCGGGGGCCTGCCCGCACCTGGGCGCGCCGCTGCGCGACAGCCGGGTGGTGTGCGGCACGCTGGTGTGCCACTGGCACGGACTGGCCCTGGACGGCGGCCCGTTCGCCGGCTGGGATCCGTATCCCGTCCATGACGACGGCGTACTGGTGTGGGTCCGGCTGGACCGGGTCGGCGGTGAGGAGCCGACGGAGCGGCCCTCGGTGCCGGTGCGGCCGGCCGCGGGCAGCGGGGTGGACGCCGTGTTCACGGCGGTGGGAACGTGCGAGCCGCAGGACGTGGTCGCCAACCGGCTGGACCCGTGGCACGGCTCCTGGTTCCACCCCTACTCCTTCGTCGATCTGATGGTCGCCCGGCCGCCACGGGGCGAGGAGGACGACGCCTTCGTCGTCGACGTCTCCTTCCGGGTGACCGGCGGACTGGTGGTACCGGTCCGGGCGGAGTTCACCGCTCCCGGACCGCGCACGGTCGTCATGCGCATCACCGAGGGGGAGGGGACCACGTCCGTGGTCGAGACCCATGCCACGCCGCTGACCGGCGAGGCCGACGAGCGGCCGCGTACCGCCGTGGTCGAGGCACTCGTCGCGGCCTCGGACCGGCGGGGTTTCGCGCTGGCACGGGCCGCCGCACCCGCGCTGCGCCCGTTGATGCGCCGGACGGCCGGCCGGCTGTGGCGCGACGACCTGGCGTACGCGGAGCGGCGCTGGGCGCTGCGCAGCACCGGACGGTTCCCGGGGTGAACGGCCGGTGAGGGCCGGTGGGGACGGGGTGGCACCACCCCGCCCCCCACCGGCCGCTCGTGCGCCCCGCCCGAGCACGTCTCCTCGCGGGGCCCGGCCTCAGCGGCCGGCGAGGGCGCCGAGTGCCCGCAGCGCGGGCGAGCGGCCCGACCGGGGGACCGTCCACAGCACCTGACCTCTGACGCCCCGGTCGGCGAGCAGGGTGTTGGCCGCCAGGAAGCCGGTGGTGGCGGCGCGTTCCATCAGGGCCACGGGCAGGTCGCAGCGGATGGCGTCACCGGCCAGGGCCACCCGGGGATCGGGAGTGCGGACGGTGGGCCGCCGGGAGTGGGAGCCGACCGGGAAGAGCGGGCAGTCGGCGCGCCGTTCGTGCCGGGCGTCCACGATCCGCGCCGGCCGGGTCTCCGGGTAGACCCGGTGCAGGCTTTCGATCAGCCGGCTCTGCACCGCCTCGGGCTCCGCGTCGGCGGCGTAGGCGTGCAGTTCCACGACCGAGCCGCCGGTACGGGCGGCCCACCGGGCGGCTTCGCCCTCGTAGCGTTCCAGGACGCTGATGTTGTCGAGGCCGTCGTAGCCGCTGGTGCCGAGGAACCCGGCGCGGTGGGCATGGACCGGCCGGTCGAGCCAGAGCCGGGAGACGGTGAAGGGCGGGGCGGTGCGCAGGGCGGCGATGTCCTCGCGCCAGGCGGGGGTGCCCAGACCGGGTGACGCCGCGACGACGCCGCGCAGAGCCCCGGCGTCGAGGGCGAGCACCACCGCCTCGTGACGGTCCGCGGCGGTGCCGGCCCGCACCTCCACTCCCCCGTCGTCGCACGGGTGGACGCCGTGCACGGGCGTGCCGGTGCGCACGTCCGCCCCGAGACGCTCCAGGTAGTCGCCGAGCGGCTCCCACAGTGCCTGAGGGAAGGGCTCGTTCGGCACGTCGAAGAGCAGGCCCTCGGCGGAGCCGAGGAAGTAGATGTGGAACATCAGCAGGAGTTCCGCGGCGGACAGTTCGCGCGGGTCGGCAAAGAAACTGCGCGAGAACACCTCGAACGCCAGATGGTGCGCGGCTTCGGGGAAGCGGACGCGTTCCAGGAACCGGGTCGCGCTCAGGGAGTCGAAGCGCTCGTAGACCTCGGGCACCCGGACGTCGAGGAGGGGCAGCGCGGCCCGGGGGTCCATGGCGGTGAGGTCGCGCCAGCCGAACGTGGGGCTGAGGGCGACGAACCCGAGAGCGCTGAACGGTGGGGTGCGCGGGACGCGGGCGAAGCTGTCGGTCAGTCCTGCGCTGTGCCGTAGCGGGTAGTCGGGCAGCGGGCTGAGACGGTCGAGCGCGGGATCGGTACGCCGCAGAAGGCCGCGCAGGTTGTAGTACTGGCGGAAGAAGGCGTGAAAGCCGCGGCTCATGGTCGCCTCGCTGCCGTCGGCGAGGCGGGTGCGCCATCCCGCGAGACGTCCGCCGAGCGACTCCTCCCGTTCGTAGAGGGTCACGCGGGCGCCTCGTTCGGCCAGGAGGGTGGCCGCCGCGAGACCCGCGATGCCCCCGCCGATCACGGCGACACCCGGTGCGTCCGCGCGGGCGAACCGGTCCCGGCCGGGCGCGGGCATCAGGACTTCGGCCTTGCGGTCCCGGCCCCGCCGGGCGGCACGGTGCGCACCGCTCATCGGTCGTCCTCCGCTGTCGTGGCGGAGCCGTTGCGGGCGAGGAAGGTGTGCACGATCCCGGTCTGCCATCCGGCGACGGGGACGGCCCGCACGCCGGCGAAACCGGCGCCCGTGAGGCGGTCGGTGAAGCCGGGGGCCGTGTCGAAGTCGAGGACGCTGTGCCACAGGTGGTGGTAGAGGGCGCGGTGGCCGCCGAGGGCGCCCGCGGGAATGATCACGGTCCGGCACACGGCCGTCCACAGGGCGCGGTGGGCCACGGAACCGCTGAGGCTGTACTCGTGGACGGCGAGGCGCCCGCCCGGTCGCAGCAGACTCCGGACGGCGGACAGGACGCCGTCCGGGTCGGTGACGTTGCGCAGCAGGTAGGCGGCGAACACCGCGTCGTACGGTCCCTCTCCGGCCGTAACCACTTCCTCGGCGGTCAGGTGCCGGAAGCGCACCCGGGCCGGCCACGGTTTGGCCCGTGCGCGCCGGAGCATTCCCGACGAGGCGTCGACGGCCGTGATCCGGGCGTGGGGCGCGGCCCGCAGGAGGGCCCGGGTGGAGGCACCCGTCCCGCACCCGAGGTCGAGGAGGTGCAGTCCGGCCCCGCCCCGGGGCAGCCGCAGCCGTCGCGCCGAGCGCAGGAGGTCGGTGCGGTAGCCGGGGTTGAGGGCGGTGAGGCGGTCGTAGGTGTGCGACGCGTGGTCGAAGGCGTGTGCCAGGTCGCGGTCGCGCAGCAGTGTCATCGCCGGCTCTCTCCGATGTGTGGGACGGGGTGGGTACGACGGGGCAGGAAAGGGACTTCGACGGCGGTCCGGAGCATGGGGCCGATGGGGGTGCGCAGGCCGATGCCCCACTCCTCCCGGGGGGAGGTGCCGCCGTCGAGGAAGCGCAGCAGACGTTCCGGCGGAACGCGGCGGAACAGGCCGGTGAAGAAGCCGGGGCCATCGATCCGCCCGGTGTCCAGGGCCCGCAGCAGGACGGCGTCCATGGCCAGGGCCCGCCGCCCGTACGGCCGGGGCACGAGGGCCCGGCCGTCGCGCAGGGCGGCGGCGATGGCCCGGCTCTGCCGTTGCACGGCGGCGAAGGTGTAGCCGGTGGCCGGGCGGGTGGCGCCGCCGGCCGTCCCGATGCGGAAGACGGCACTGCCGGTGCGGCGGGGGAAGCGCGCGTCGGTCATCGGGATGGCGCCCTGCTCCGCCGTCTCGACGGTGAACGTACCGAGCTCGAGGATCTCCCGGCTGTAGTGGTCCAGTGCCGCCTCGTACGTCGTCGTGGTGAGGGGGGTCCGGGAGAACTCGGTGTACTCGACGAGTGCCCTGTCGGGTGCCAGCGGCAGTACGTAGCCGAAGGCGAGCCCGTGGCGCGGCTGCGGCACCCGGAAGTCCATCAGGTCGGCGGTCCCGGGATCGAACCGGTCGGTGTCCGTGCGTACGAACCAGCCGCGGAAGTGCTGGAGGAGTTGTGTCCGGGCGGGGGGCAGGGCGGGCAGGGGGCGGGAGTCGAACACGTGGCGGGCGCGGAGGGTGAGGGCCCGTCCGTCGGGGGCCGTGCACCGGACTTCCGCTCCGTCGGCCGTGTCGCACACCGTGTCCGCCGTCGCGCGCAGGACGCGGGCGCCGGGCGAGCTGTCCAGGCGGGAGTACACCAGCCGCTCGAACGCCGTGGAGCGGAGCATGCGGTAGCGCAGCGGGGACGGGTCCACGGTGATCCGGTCGCCGTCGGCGTCGTGGATCCGCAGCCGGGGCCAGGAGGCCGCGACCGCTTCGTCGAAGTCGCCGGTGCCGTCGTCCCAGTAGCACCAGGTCCGTTCGGGCGGTCGCCGCGGACCGTCCGGTGGTTCCACCAGGGTCACGGTGGTGGAGGGGGTCTCGGTCAGACGCTGCGCGAGGCTGAGTCCGGACGCCCCTCCGCCGACGATGACGACATCGGACACCTCGTCGGGGGCGTCGCCGCGGCGGCTCACCGGGCGCGCTGTTCGACGACGGGGGTGCCGTCCGGGGCGGTGCGCAGCAGTTCGGCGTCCACCGCCATCGCGTCGGCGACGGCGGTGACGACCCGGCGCGGGTCGCCTCCGGCGGGCATCGGCGGGGCCGTGCCGGCGACGGGCCGGTCGGCGAAGCCGGTGTCCAGGTGTCCGGGCCGGATGTCCAGGACCCGGATGCCGGCGGGCCGTGCCTCGCGGCGCGCGGCGGCGAGCCAGGCGCTCAGCGCGGCTTTGGAGGCGCTGTAGTCGGCCATTCCCGCCTGCGGGTGCTCGGCGACCACGCCGGTGAAGGCGGCGATCAGGGAACCGGGTGCCATGAGGGCGAGCGCGGCGCGGAAGAAGGCGGCGGGTGCGAGGACGTTGACCGCCATCAGATGCTCCGCGATCTCGTCCCCGACCTGCGCGGCCCGGCCGAAGGCGACCGATCCGAAGGCCGTCACGACCGCGTCCGGTCCGCCCAGGGCATCCGCCGCACCCTGCACCACGCGGGCACAGGAAGCGGGGTCGTACGCGTCGAAGAGGAAGGCCGGAGCACCCGGGTACGCCCGGGCGGCCTCGGCGAGACGGGCCGGGTCCCGGCCCGCGAGCGCCGGGCGCGCTCCGCGGCCGGCCAGTTCCGCGGTGAGGGCACCGCCGAGGACGCCGGTGGCTCCGGCCACCAGCACGCGCGCGCCGTTGATGTCCACGTCTCACTTCCGGTCGCAGGGGCAGGTCGGCCGCTCTCTTTTCCGCACTGCTGTTTCCGTGGGCGGGCCGCCGGTGGATGCGCCGGAGCCGGCCGAACCGGTGTCATCCGTGCCGCCAGGTCGTTCAGCACCTCCCCGGCGACCCGTGTGCTCGAGGCCCGGCCGCACCCGGTCCGCCGCGCCCGCCTCGCCGCGAGGCGGAACACGTCGTCGGCGGGGCGTCGCGAGCGGTGCCGGGACCGACCGCGTCCCACGTCCACCCGAGCACGTTCCGTCCAATGAGGCCAGGCGCCACCACGACCCGGTACCCACCGAGCCCGCCGGATCACCTGAGCGCGACCGACTCCACCGCCGTGACCGCCTCCGCGAGCCCCGACGGACGCGGCAGCCCCTGCACGGCTTGCCCGGCCCAGCCGGGTCCCAGCGTGAGGACGACCGGCTTTCTGCGCGCGCCGCGTACCCCCCATTCCATCGCGGCCACGTGCTGGGCCAGGGGTCTGCTCGCGGTGGTCCGCGACTGGGCCCACAGCCCCACCGCGACCGGCCCGGTCCTGCGTACGGCGGCCACGAGCGACTCGACGGGCAGCGCGCCACCGAACATGCGTACCGGGAGGCCCCGTTCGGCCAGTGCGGCGGCGAGTACCGACCGGTCAGGGCTGGGTGCGTGCCTGGTCCGCCGCCTGCCCCGCGGCCCCGCTCTCCGTGGAGGCACCGCGGGTGCTGAGCTTGCCGCCGCTGGATTCCAGGTGTGCGCGGACGAACCACTGGAAGAGTTCCAGACCGCGCAGCTGCTCGATGAGCATGTCCTGGGTGACCGGGTCGGACGTCTCGGTGGACTGCATGGCCTCCCGGTGGTCCTTGATGACGGAGGTGTACACGAGGTCGAGGGCCCCGAGGTGCTCGATGGCTTCGGCACGGCCGATCGAGTAGTCGTTCCAGGTGCGCTGGTTCACCAGCGCACCCGGGGTGCCGTCGGGTTCTCCACCGAGTGTGGAGATCCGCTCGGCGAGGTCGTCGGTCATGTCGCGGACCTGGTCGACCTGAGGGTCGATCATCTCGTGCACGGCGATGAAATGCGGTCCGACGACGTTCCAGTGGACGTGCTTGAGGGTCAGGTGGAGGTCGTTGAGGGAGTGCAGACGCATCTGCAGCACCTCGATGATTCCCAGGCTGTCCTGGGTGTTCATCCCTGGCACGGTGTACGAGATGTCCGACGGCCGTGACGGCATGGGGCGGCACTCCTTGTGCGATCGGATGCTGAGATGACCACACAAGCACTGGTCACCCCGATCCCGGCGCTCGACCGCAGCCTGCCCCTCTCATGTCACCGGTTCGGGGGAAGGCGCACCGGAAGCCCGTGGCCGCTCTCGGTTCGAACGGCCCGTCGACGCACGTGCGCCCCTCACGGCCCCCGGGCGTCCGTCCGGTCCCGCCCCCGTCCCCGCCCTCACCCTCAGAAGAGCACCGACGCCGGCAGCGGGTGTCCGTAGGTGTTCAGGCCGTAGGCCTGGTAGATCGGGTCGGCGTTGTTGCTGGCGTGGTTCATCGCGGCGTGGATATCACGCCAGCAGCGCTGCAGTGTGGAGTCGCTGCGCAGCGCCGAGCCGCCGGCGTGCAGGAACAGCTCGTCGACGGCGTCCACCGCGCGCCGGGCGATGCGGACCTGGTTGCGGCGGACCCTCAGCCGTTCCTCGGGCGAGAACCGCTCGTCGCGCCGTGCCTGCTCCCACATCCGCTCGATGTCGCCGAAGAGCTGGACCTCGCCCGCCTCCAGGTCGGAGATCGCCCGGCCGAGCACGGCGAGCTGGTGCGGGTCGTTGGCGGTCTTCACTCCGCGTGCGGTGACCCGGCCCCGCATCGAGGCGATGAACGCGGCCAGGGCGCCCTGCGCCATGGCGACCGTGGCGGTGGTGATGCCCGCGGTGAACATCGGGTGGAAGGGCATCCGGTACAGCGGCGAGTCACCGCGGCCGACCCGGTGGGCCAGGCCACCGTCCTCCATCGGGGCCGGGTCGAGGATCCGGTGCTCGGGGATGAACTTGTCCTCGATCACGATGTCCTTGCTGCCGGTGCCGCGCAGCCCGACGACGTCCCAGGAGTCCTGGACGATCTCGTAGTCCTCGCGGGGAAGGACGAAGTGGCGCAGCCCGCCCGGGACCGGCTTGCCGTCCTCGTCCACGATCAGGCCGCCGAGGATGATCCACCGGCAGTGATCGGTGCCCGAGGAGAAGGGCCAGCGTCCGCTGAACCGGAACCCGCCCTCGACCGGGGTCGCGCGCCCCAGGGGGGCGTACGGCGAGGCGATCCAGGTGTCCGGGTCCTCGCCCCAGATCTCCTTCTGCAGGGCGATGTCCATCTGGGCCACCTCGAACGCGTGGACGCCGACCACACCGGCCACCCAGCCCGCGGAGGAGGAGTGGACGCCGATGTCACGCAGGGTGCGGAAGAAGTCGACCGGGCCGGCCTCGTGGCCGCCGAACTCGGCCGGCTGGAGCATCCGGATGACGCCGCTGGAACGCAGCACCTCGGCGGCCTTGTCGGTCAGCCGGCCCAGTTCGTCGCTGGGTGCGGCCTCGGCGGCGATCTCCTCGGCGCGGGCCAGGATCCGCTCGTGTACCTCGTGCATGGCAGAAGCCCTTTCTTCCTCTTCTTCCTCAGTTGTGGAGGAGGAAGTCGGTGACGGTGCGGTTGAATTCGTCGGCGTGCTCGAGCTGGGCCCAGTGGCCGCAGCCTGCCAGCAGCACCATCCGGGAGCGGGGCACCAGCGAGACGAGCTTCAGCGAGCTCTCGTAGTGCACGACCCGGTCGTCGCGGCCGTGGACGAACAGGGACGGTGCGGTGATGCCGGCGATCTGGGCGTGGGTGGCCATGTGCGGGCGCGGCCGGCCGATGCCGTCGGCGAAGTTGGCGAGGTGGTCCGGGCGCTCGACCGCGGCCCGGTGGCGGCGGCGGACCAGTTCCGGCGAGGCGTGCGCCGGGTCGAAGGTCATGACGTCGACCAGGTCGCGGAAGTTCTCCTCGGTGGGCTCCCGGTAGGTCCGCTGCAGCACCTTCACACCTTCGCTCGGCCCGCCGCCGGGGACGAAGAGGTGGGCGCCGCCGACTCCGGCGCCCATGGTGACGAGGTGGCTGGTCCGTTCCTGGTGGGTCGCGGCGAACAGGACCGAGGTGGCGCCGCCCATCGAGTTGCCGACGAACGCCGCCTGCTCGATCCCCAGGGCGTCGAGGAACTCCAGCGCGGTCGCGGCGTGGTCGCGGTCGTCGTAGCCGACGGGGTCGGACTTGCCCCAGCCGGGCATGTCGACGGCCAGGCAGCGGAACCGCCTGCCCAGCTCGCGGATGTTCGCCGCGAAGTTGTTCCAGCCGGTCGCACCGGGGCCGGAGCCGTGCAACAGCACGAGCGGCTGGCCCTCGCCGTACTCGTGGTAGTGGACGCGCCCGCTCGGCAGGTCCACGAAGCGGCTGGTCGCTTCCTCGGTGAAGGTGTCGGTCATGGTCCGGTTTCTCCTGGTGTCGGGTACGGCGGTGCGATGCGGGTCGCGGCCCGGGGAGGCAGGTGGGAGGCCGGGTCAGCCTTGTGCGGGCGGGCCGGCGAGGAGTCTCTGGAGGTCTTGGGGCTCGTCGGCGTCCGGGACGGCGTGGAGCGCGTCGAACCAGGACGCCTTCGCGGGTCCCCGTCCCACGCACTGGTGGAACTTGGCGGCCAGCTCGGCGGGCGAGAGCGGCCGGTGCGAGTCGCCGCGGGAGTGGTGAACGTCGCGGACCAGGAGCCGGCCGTCACCGGTGTGCAGCCGGACGACGGTGTGGCCCGGCTCCTCGGCCGGTGGCCGCTCGGCGAGCTCGATCCGGGCCATCAGCTCGGCCACCCCCGGACGTTTCAGGGCCTCGTCGGTGAAGTCGCCGAGCAGTACGTTCCCGGTCAGCAGGGCGACGGCGAGGGTGTACTCCAGGGAGAACTTGGCCTCGAGCCCGTTGCCCGGCCCGGTGTCCCGCAACGGGCGGGTGCCGCCGTGCTCGAGGGTCACCTCGATCCGCGAGACCCGGCCGGCGTCGGCCCCCAGCTCCTCACGCAGGGAGAGTCCCGCGTCGATCGCGCGCTGGGTGGCGAAGCAGGAGGGATAGGCCTTGATCACGTAGTCGTCGACCCAGCCGGTCACCCAGTGCTCCAGCCGCTCCCCCAGGACCGCCGTGCGCCGCGGGTCGTGGTCGCCGAAGAGGTCCAGGAAGCCGCCGCGCGCCTCCAGCTGGGCGGGGTTGGCGGTGAAGCCCCGGCGGGCGAGCCCCACGGCCATCACGGCGTCCCGGGACGCCAGGCCGGCGTGCATCGGCTTGGTCATCGTGCCGAAGTTCGCCAGGCTCCCGGACGCCTGGGAGGCGGCGATGCCCAGGGCGTGGGCGGTCACGTTCCCGTCCAGGTCGAGCAGTCGGCAGCCGGCCGCGGTCGCGGCCAGCCGTCCGGTGGTGGAGGTGTTGTGCCAGCCCCGGCCGTAGTGGACGGCGTGCGGGAGCACCTCGGAGACCGCTCGGAAGACGGCGGAGCCGACGCTGTAGGCGGCGTCGAGCTCGGCGCCGGTCACCGGGCGGCGGGCGGCGAGCGCGAAGAGCGTCGGCAGCAGGACCGCGGCGGGGTGCATGGCCATCGAGGGAGCGGCGTCGTCCCAGTCCAGGGCATGCGCGGCGGTGCCGTTGACCAGGGCGGCGGCGGCGGGCCCGAGTCTGCTCGTCGAACCCCACACGGCCGCCGTCCCGGCCGGCGCGACGGCGTCGGACGGTGCGCCGGTACCGGACGGTGTTTGGTCCTCGACCCAGTCGCGCACCAGCACGGCCGCCGGTGTGCTGAGCCCGGCGACGGCGACCCCGACGGTGTCGACCGTCAGGCCGCGCAGGGCCGCCCGGGTGGCCGGCTCGGCGCGGCGGTCCCTCCGGCCGATGAAGTCGACCAGCTGCGCGGTCGCGCCGACCTGCTGCGGCGTGGGGGAGGCGACGCTCACGGCTGTCCTCTCGGTGGGGGTCCCAGGGTCTGTCCGACACATACCGTCGTCCGCTCGCTGAGCAGGCGGGGATGTGCCGGACAGACCCTGCGGGCCGCCCGGCGACCCGCGGTGACCAGTCTCGGAGCAGCGGGCGCCGAGCGGTTCGTGGCTCGCATCCAGCGGAAAGCGAGTTGGCGACGGGGTCACGACGGGGACGCGTGGCGGCCGGCCGAAACGGGTCGCGGACCTGCCTGATCACCGGCCGGAGCGGCCCGCGGGGGCGCGTGGCCGCCGGCCGGGTCGCCGACGTACTCCGCGGCTCGCCCGGGTGACGAGGTCGGTCGCCCGGGTGGCCTCGGCGGTGCGGGAGCCCGACCTTTCAGGCGTGCGTTCTGCCGAGGGTGGGTTCCTCCAGGCCGGCGCGCAGGCCGGCGGAGATGTCCCGGGCGGTGGCCCGGGCCTGGCGGCCCAGTGAGATCGGCGGGTGCTGGCCCCGGCGACCGCCGATCATCACACAGGTGCTCACCGTCTGGTCCTCAGCGAAGACGGGGGCGGCCGCCCAGACCAGCGGGGAGGTGTGCTGTGCGCCGGTGGGGGAGTGCGCGAAGCCGATCTGCCGGATCTGGGCGAGCGCCTGCCGCCAGGCGAACTGCTCCTCGCTGCGCAACGGGCGCGACGCGGGCCGGCGGTCCGGATCGTGTCCCCAGGCCAGGAGGACCAGACCCGCGGGGTGTTCGTCCAGCACCGGCGATCCGAGCTGTTCCCAGACTCGGACCGTGTTGCGGCCGGCGATCTTGTCGATGATGTGCAGCCGGTCACCCTCGCGGGTCACCAGGGCGACCGGCAGCCGGGTGCTCGCGTGCAGGTCGACCAGGGCCGGGCGGGCGCAGTCGCGCAGCAGCCGGATGTCCGGGACATCGTGGCCGAGTCGCCACAGGCGCGGGCCGAGCCGGTAGCGGCCGCGGCCGATCCGCTCGATCGCGCCGTGCTCGGAGAGGGTGGCCAGCATGCGGTGCACGGTCGCCGGCGGCAGGTCGGTCACCGCGCAGATGTCGGCGACCGAGCGCTCGGGCTCGCCACCGGTGAAACAGCCGAGGATGTCGAAGGCCCGCGCCAGCACGCCGCGCTTGCCGTTGATCTCACTCATCTCGGCTCCGTCCCGCCCACGTCCGGCGTTGTCCGTCGGCCAACCATTTTCAGCCAGAACGTATGTGTATACGGAACGTACGCGACGCCCTGTGTTACGTCGAGGTTTCCATGAGAGCCGAGTTGAAATTCCGATTGGTGAGGGATCGGGCCACTTGAGGGCCCCGTTTTGCCACTGTCGTCATGCCCGCCACGGACACAACTTCCGAACGAGCCGCACTGCCGGGCACGACAGAAGGACTGGACCCTCATGGCTTCCACTCGTTTTCGCGCTCTCGCCGCGACCGCCGTCGCGGCGCTGGCCCTGTGTACCGCCTGTTCCTCCGACGGCTCCGGCTCGGACGCGTCGGCCGACGGGCCGCTCAAGCTCGCCGTCTTCGCCTCGCTCAACGGTGTCCCGGCCTTCGCCGCGGACGAGGAGGGCGTGTTCGAGAAGCACGACCTGGACGTCAAGATCAGCACGGCGAAGACGTCCACCGAGATGGTGCCTCAGCTGCTCGGCGGCAAGGTGGACCTCGCTCTGCTGGACACCGCCACCTCGCTCGTCGCCGCGGGTCAGGGCGTCGACCTGGTCTATGTCGCCGGTGCGACCGACGGGGGAATCCCCAAGGGCCAGGAGGAGTTCAGCTTCGCCAACGTGTGGGTCAAGAAGGACTCTCCGGTCAAGTCGCTGGCCGACCTGACCGGCAAGACCGTGGGAGTGCCGCAGATCAAGAGCGCGCCCTGGGTCGACCTGCGCGGATCCGTCGACGAGGCCGGCGGCGACAGCTCCTCCATCAAGTTCGTCGAGTCCCCGGACCCCCTGGCCGCCCTGAAGTCCGGCCAGGTCGACGCGACCACCACGCCCGAGCCGGTGGGCACCGTGGAGCGCGCCAAGGGCGACCTGCGTCCGCTCGGGCCGGTCAACTCCGGCGGCGGCGGGGTGGCGTACGTCTGGGTCACCACCCGGGACTTCGCCGAGGCGAACAAGGAGACCGTCAATGCCTTCGCCGAAGCGGTGCGCGAGGGCAACGCGTTGGTCAACGACGACCGCGAGCTGCTGGTGAGGACCGCCGCCGAGGTCCTCGACGCGGACGCCGGCCTCCTGGAGAAGGCCGCGTTCCCGGTCTACGCCGAGAAGCCGCTGACCACCGAGGACGTCGAGTTCTCGGTCGAGTACATGAACAAGTACGACATGTTCGAGAAGGCCGCGCCGGACGCCGGGAAACTGGTCGGGCCGTGACCGGCGCGAAGACCGAACCGAGCGTGACCGGCACGAAGTCCGAGCGGGCCGCGACCGGCGGGAAGACCCGGCCGGCCGCGGCCGGTGCGAGGTCCGGGGCCGTGCCCACCGGCGTCCGGCGGCTGGTCAACCGGCTGCTGGCGATCCTCGTGGCGCTCGTCGTCTGGCACCTGTTCGCTCTCGGGCCCGGGGCCTCCAGCGACTTCCCGACACCGTTGGAGAGCTTCCGGACCGCCATCGACCTGGCCGGAACCGGCGCCTACTGGTCGAACATCGCCACCTCGGTCGAGACCGCCCTGCTGGGACTGGCACTCGCCGTACTGGTCGGCGTGCCGGTGGGTCTGCTGATCGGCGCCAACGAGCACGCCCGGCGCAGCACCCAGCTGCTCCTCGACTTCGGCCGCACGGTTCCCGCGATCGCGCTGCTGCCGCTGTTCCTGCTGCTCTTCGGCGCGACCCGCGATCTGGGCCTGGTCCTGATCCTGGTCTCGGCGGTCTGGCCGATCATCATCCAGACCTCCTACGCGGTCGGGGAGATCTCGCCCCAGTTGCGCCGGGTCGGGCGGGCGTACCACCTGACGCGGTGGCACCTGCTGCGGCATCTGATCGCGCCGTCGATGTTCCCGTTCGTCTTCGTCGGCCTGCGGATCGCCGCGACGCTCTCCCTGCTGATGGCGATCAGTTCGGAGTTCCTCGGCGGTTCCGACGGTCTCGGCTACGTCCTGCTGCAGGCGATGCAGATCAACGACACCGAGCGGGCGTTCGTGTACTCGTTCACCGCGGCGTTCCTCGGTCTGCTGCTCAACCTGGTCTTCGTGCTGCTGCAGCGCCGCGTGCTGTGGTGGCACCCCTCGGTCCGCAAGGGAGGTGCGGCATGAGCAGGGCACTGAAGGCCGCCACGCTCGTCGCCCGGGAAAGCTGGCTCCCGGTACTGCTGGTCGCCGCCTGGTGGTGGCTCAGCGCCGGCAGCACTTCGCTCTACTGGCCGGCTCTCTCGGAGATCACCGACCGTTTCGTCGACCTGTGGTTCTTCGACCACCTCATCGAGGACGCCCTGCCCAGCGTGGTCCGGCTGGTCGCCGGCTTCGGGATCGGGTTCGCCGCCGCCGTGGTCCTCGGCCTGGTGCTCGGCTCCGTTCCGGCGCTGGAGGACGCGACCCGGCCGCTGGTGGAGTTCATGCGGGCGCTGCCCAGCGTGGCACTGCTGCCGATCATGATGCTGCTGCTCGGCACCGACGACGATATGAAGGTGGTCACCATCGCCTTCGTCTCCACCTGGCCGATCCTGCTCAACACCGTGGAGGGCGTCCGGTCCGTCGATCCGGTCCTGCACCAGGTCGCGTCCGGCTACCGGCTCAGCACCTGGCACCGGATCCGTTACGTCGTCGTCCCCGCCGCCCTGCCCCAGGTCTTCGCCGGCGCCCGGGTGGCGCTGTCGATGTCGGTGGTGGCGATGGTGCTCACGGAGATGGTCGGCAGTCCGGGCGGGCTCGGCTACTTCGTCCTCAACTCGCAGCGCACGTTCGACATCGTCGCGATGTGGACCGGCCTGATCGTGCTGGGTCTGATCGGCTACGCGGCGAACAAGGCCTTCGGACTCGTGGAGGCCCGGGTGCTGGCCTGGCACCGCGGTTATACCAAGCAGAAGGAGGACCAGCGATGAAGACGCAGACCACCCTGAACAAGGGGAAGCCGGACGGCGGTGCCTCCGACCCGATCATGCGGATCCGCGGGCTGGGCCACAGCTACGGCGAGCGCCAGGTCCTCAAGGGCCTGGACTTCGAGGTCGGCCGCGGCGAGCTGATGTGCATCGTCGGCCCCTCGGGCGTCGGCAAGACCACGCTCCTGGAGTGCCTGACCGGGCTGCGCCGCCCCAGCGAGGGCGAGGTGCTCTTCGACGGGCAGCGGATCGAGGCGCCGCCGCGCGGGCTGGCCATCGTCTTCCAGGACTACAGCCGCTCGCTGATGCCATGGCTCAGCGTCCTCGACAACGTGGTGCTGCCGCTGCGTTCGGCGGGCCTGGCCAAGGCCGAGCGGGAGAAGACGGCCCTGGAGGCACTGGCCGAGGTCGGTCTCTCCGACTTCACCGGCCACTACCCCTGGCAGCTGTCCGGCGGCATGCAGCAGCGGGTCGCGATCGCGCGGGCGCTGGCCTACCGTCCGGCCGTCGTGGTCATGGACGAGCCGTTCGCGTCGGTGGACGCCCAGACCCGGGCGGACCTGGAGGACCTGCTGCTGCGGGTCCGCGAGCACCTCGGCATCACGGTGCTGCTGGTCACCCACGACATCGACGAGGCCGTCTACCTCTCCGACCGGGTCCTCGCCCTCGGCGGCAAGCCGGCCGGGATCCGCAGTCTCCTCACCGTCGACCTGCCCGCCCCGCGCGAGCAGGTCTCCACCAAGGCGCTGCCGCGGTTCGCCGAACTGCGCAGCCAGGTCTACAGGCTGATCCGCAATGTCTGAACCGACCACGGGCGCGGCCCTGACCGCGATAGACCCGCACACGTTCCGCGAAGCACTCGGGCACCACCCCACCGGGGTGGCCCTGATCACCGCGACCCTGGACAGCGGCGAGCACATCGGGATGGTGGTGGGCACCTTCAACTCCGTCTCGCTCGACCCGCCCCTCGTCGCCTTCATGCCGGACCGCAACTCGCGCACCTTCGCCCGGCTGCGGGAGGCGAACACGTTCTGTGTCAACGTGCTCGCCGCCGACCAGGCCGACCTCGTCACGAGCTGGCGCGGTCCGGAGTCGTTCGCCGGCGTGCAGTGGCGGCCGTCGCCGTCCGGCGCGCCGATCCTCGAGGACTCGGTCGCGTGGATCGACTGCGCCTACCACCAGCTGGTGGACGCCGGTGACCACTACATCGTGCTCGGTGAGGTCCGCTCGCTGGACGTGCAGCGGCCGACGTGTCCGCTGCTCTTCTTCCAGGGCGGCTTCGGCGGCTTCGCGTCCTCGTCGTTCCTGGCCCCGGCCGACCACGACCTGATCCGGGCCGCCCGGCTGAGCGAGGCGGCGATGGAGCCGCTGGCCGCGCTGGCCGCCGAGGAGTCGGCCGACGTCTCGCTGCTCGCGTCGATCGGTGACCACGATGTGGTGATCGGCACCGAGCGGGGCTCGGCGACGCCCACCTACTTCGAGATCGGCCTGCGGCTGCCGCACCTGCCGCCCATCGGCGCGGTCCACCTCGACCCCGCCGACGAGGCGGGCCTCGCCCGCTGGCTCGACCGGCTGCCGCGCAAGGACGAGGCGTCGCGCAAGCGCTGCCGGGAGATCGCGGAGCGGGTCGCCGCCCAGGGCTACTCGCTCTGCCTGGTCGGCCACGCCCCGGACCAGGAGATCTGGCAGGACGTCACCCGCTACATTCACGGCGAGCCGACACCGCGACGCCGGCGCCAGGTGCTCAGCATGCACCTGGACCGCCTCGACTACTACGAGCCCGACCTCGATCCGGACGGCACCTACGACGTCCGCTCGATCACCGTCGCGGTACCGATGGCCGGTACCCCGCGCCTGGCGGTGCGGATGTCCTTCCCGCCGGGAGGCGCCGACGGCGCGACCGTCGCCCGGTGGGGTGAACAGGTGCGCGAGCGGGCCGCCGAGGTCGCCGACCTGATCCAGATCCGGTTCGGCCAGGACCGTGTGCTGGGCTGAGCCCGGCCACAGAGAACGACTGCGCAGAGAACGACCGCGAGGAGAGACATGACCGCCCGAGTCACCGCCCTGGGGTACCTGCAGTTCACGGCCACCGACCTCGACCACTGGCAGGACTTCGGCCAACGGGTGCTCGGGCTGATGGCCGACCGCAGAAGCGACGACCGCCTGCTGTTCCGTGTGGACGAGAAGAGCTACCGGCTCGAGGTGCGTCCCGGCGAGCGGGGCGGCGTGAGCGCGGTCGGCTGGGAGACCAGGGGGCCCGCAGAGCTCGCCGAACTGGAGGCGCGCCTGGTCGCCGCCGGGTACGAGGTCACCCGGCCCGGCGAGGCGGTGGCCAAGGAGCGGATGGTCTCGGACCTGATCCGGTTCCGTGACCCCGACGACTGCTACGACCACGAGATCTTCTGGGGCCTCGGCACCTCCTCGGCACGGTTCGCCTCCCCGGTCGGCGCGGAGTTCGTCGCCGGGACCGAGGGACTGGGGCACGTCCTGCAGGTGGTCTCGGACCGTGCCCGCTACGAGTCGCTCTTCCTCGACGTGCTGGGCTTCAGGCTCTCCGACCACATCGACCTCGCCCCGGACCTGGCAGCAACGTTTCTGCACTGCAACCCCCGCCACCACTCCTTCGCCTTCACCCCGCAGGTGGGGGGCCGCCCGCTGGGCGTGGGCCACTTCATGCTCGAGGTCACCGACCTCGACGTGATCGGCCGGGCGATGGAACACATCGAGGACGAGCCGCACAGGCTGCTGAAGACGTTCGGCCGGCACAGCAACGACCGGATGGTCAGTTTCTACCTGCTGACCCCGTCCGACGTGGGGCTCGAGTTCGGCACCGGCGGCATCAAGATCGACGACGAGACGTGGACGCCCACGCGGTACGACACCGCGCACTTCTGGGGCCACCACTCCGTCGACCACCACTGACCCGACCGCCCCACCAGAGAGGAAGGCGCCATGAACGCCGTGCTTGACCACGTGATGGAACACGCCGAGCTGCTGGAGAGCGACGGACCCGTGTCCGAGGAGCTCGGCCGGGTCAGCGACGAGGTCGCCGCCGTGCTGCGCGAGTCCGGGGTGATCCGGATGCTCCAGCCCCGCGACTTCGGCGGCCTCGAGTCCCACCCGACCGAGTTCCTGCGCACCGCCTACGAGATCGGGCAGCGCAACGGCGCGGCCGGCTGGATCACCGGCGTGGTGGGCGTGCACCCGCACGAGCTCGCCCAGGGCGATCCGCGGATGCAGCGCGAGATCTGGGGCGAGGACCCCGACACCTGGGTCGCCTCGCCCTACGCCCCGATGGGCCGGGCGCGGCCGGTGGAGGGCGGCTACGTCTTCAACGGCCGCTGGCCGTTCTCCTCGGGCACCGACCACTGCCGGTGGGTGATGATCGGCGGCCTGATCACCGACCAGGAGGGCAACGTCACCGACCGGGAGACGATCCACTTCGTCATCCCGCGCAGCGACTACGAGATCCTGCACGAGTCCTGGGACGTCATCGGGCTGCGCGGCACCGGCAGCAAGGACATCGTCGTCAAGGACGCCTTCGTGCCGGAGCACCGGCTGATCCGGACCAACCCGGTCACCGACGGCAGCGCCGGGTCGATCGCGGGCCGGGACGCGCCGCTGTACTCGATGCCGCGCAACGTGGTCTTCTCCGGCGCCGTCACCACGGCGACGATCGCGCTGGCCCAGGGCACCCTGGCCGCGTACGTCAAGTGGACCCGGGAGCGCAGCAGCCGGTTCGGCTCGGCCAGCCGCGACCCGTTCCAGCTGTCCGTGCTGGCTCCGGCGGCCGCCGACATCGACGCCAGCATCGGCCACGTCCTGCACGACATGGACCGGGCGTTCGACATCGTCTCCTCCGGACGGCTGCTCACCCTCTCCGAGCGGGCCGAGATCCGCCGCAACCAGGTCTCCGCCTCGCACCGCGCGGCCGCGGCCGCCGACGAGATCTTCAAGGTCAGCGGCGGCTCCCAGCTGCACGCGAAAAATCCGATGCAGCGGATGTGGCGGGACTGCCAGAGCGCCCTGCACCACGTGCAGAACTACGCGGGCCCGCTGTACCAGGCCTACGGCATGAACTACTTCGGCGGCGAGATGCCGGCGGCGGTGAAGGTCTGATGACGGCCGACACCCACGAGCGGCTCCCCCGGGAGACCCCGGAAGCCCCGGAACCCCGTGAGCCGCTCGCCCGCGAGCCGTTCACCCGCGAGTCCACCTCCCGGTTCGTCACGGTCGGCGGCACCCGCATCCACTACCACGAGGCGGGCACCGGCCCGGAGGTCCTGCTGTGTGTCCACGGCGGGGCGCCCGGGGCGTCGGGCTGGGGCAACTTCGGCACCAACCTCGCCGAGCTGTCCCGGCACGCCCGGGTCCTGGTCGTCGACCTGCCCGGTTACGGCCGCTCCGACGCCATCGAGCTGTCCGGCGGCAAGTACCGGCCCTACGCCGACGTGTTCGCCGCGATGCTCTCCGAGCTGGGCATCGAGCGGGCGAGCGTGGTCGGTCTGGCCACCGGCGGCGCGGTCGCGATCGCGATGGCCCTGCACCACGCCGAACGCGTGGACCGCCTGGTCCTGGTCTCCAGCGCCGGCGGGGTGCCGCTGTTCAGCACGATGCCGTCCGAGGGCCAGAAGGCGATCCGCTCCTACTACATGGGTGAGGGCCCGTCACGGGAGAAGATGCGCTCCTACCTGCGGATGATGATGTTCGATCCGGCGCTGGTCACCGACGAACTCGTCGAGGAGCGGTACCTGGAGTCGGTCGCCGGCGGCGAGGAGCGCCGGGCCGGTGCCGAGTCGGCGGGCGTGCCGGCCGAGCCGCTGTGGCAGGAGCTGGGCCGGATCAAGGTGCCGACGCTGATCGTCTGGGGCACCGAGAACCGGGTGCAGGGCTTCGACAACGCCCTCTTCCTGCTCAAGCAGATCCCCGACGCCCAGCTGCACCTGTTCAAGCGCACCGGCCTGTGGGTGCCGTACGAGCGGGCCTCGGAGTTCACCCGGCTGGTCCTCGGCTTCCTCGCCGAGCACCCGGTCGGCCCGGCCGCCACCTGAGCCCGGCCGCCGCCCCGAGCCCACGAGCCGATCCGGGCCCGGCCGAGATCAGAGTCCCAAGGAGAAGATGATGACGTACACGAGCGTGTGGTCCGACCTGGCGCAGGTCGAGTTCCGGCAGGGATACCTGGAGACGGGGCCGTACCGGACCCGGTTCCTGCAGTCGGGCAGCCCGGACAAGCCGCTGCTGCTGATGCTGCACGGGATCACCGGGCACGCCGAGGCGTACGTGCGGAACCTGGCCGCGCACGCGGAGCACTTCAACGTCTACGCGATCGACTTCATCGGCCACGGCTACTCGACCAAGCCGGAGCATCCGCTGGAGATCCCGCACTACCTCGACCAGGTCCAGCGGGTGCTGGACGCACTGGGCCACGAGCGCGCGTACTTCAGCGGGGAGTCGCTGGGCGGCTGGGTGACCGCGCGGTTCGCGCAGCTGCACCCCGGGCGCACCCAGCGGATCGTGCTCAACACCATGGGGGGCACGATGGCGAACCCCCAGGTGATGGAACGGCTGCTGACCCTGTCGACGCAGGCCGCCGAGGACCCCTCCTGGGAGCGGGTCAAGGCCCGGCTGGAGTGGCTGATGGCCGACCCGTCGATGGTCACCGACGATCTGATCAGGACCCGGCAGGCGATCTTCGAGCAGCCGGACTGGAAGACAGCCTGCCGGATGAACATGGCGCTGCAGGACCTGGAGACCCGGCGGCGCAACATGCTCACCGACGACGACCTGCGCGCCATCGAGGCGGAGGCGCTGGTCGTGTGGACCACCAAGGACCCGTCGGGTCCGGTGGACGAGGGGCGCCGGATCGCGGACCTGATCCCGCGCGGCCGGCTCGCGGTGATCGAGAACGCGGGCCACTGGCCCCAGTACGAGCAGACCGAGACCTTCAACCGGATCCAGCTCGACTTCCTCCTCGGCCGCTGACCTCCGCCCCGCCTCCGCTCCCCCGGCCGGACCGTCACCGCGACGGTCCGGCGGCCCCCCTGCGCCGACGTCCGGGAGCCGGGCCACCTCGTCGCGTCCCGCTCGGACGCACTCACCAAGCCTCAGCACAAGGAGTGACCACGTGGGACTTCGTTCGGGTGCCGCGTACCTGGAGGGCCTGAGGGACGGGCGCAGCCTGTACATCAACGGTGAGCGGGTCGACGACGTCACCGCCCACCCCGCCTTCCAGGGCGTGCTGACGACGCTCGCCGGACTCTACGACGCGCAGCTGGACCCGGAGTTCGCCGACGTCCTGACAGTGTGGGACGAGGCGTCCGGGGAGGCCCACAGCACCACCCTGCTCGAGGCGCGCACCCACGACGACGTGCTGGCCAGGCTGCGCTGCGACCGGCTCCGCACCGAGCTGACCTACGGCATGATGGGCCGGCTCCCCGACTTCATGAACGCCTACCTGCTCGACGTCCGAAGCAGCCTCGAGCACGTCGGCAAGCACGAGGAGGCGGCCCGCATGGGCACCTACCTCGCGCGGCTGCGCCGGGAGGACCTCGCGGTCACCCACACGCTGGTGGACCCGCAGAGCGACCGCTCGACGCAGGACGCCCCGCCGGAGGCCGTGCGGATCGTGGAGCGTCGCGAGGACGGCATCGTGATCCGGGGCGCCCGTCTGCTGTCCACCCTCGCCCCGGTGGCCGACGAGGTCTTCGTCGGCCCCTACGTGCCGCGCCGGCCCGGCCAGGAGGACTACGCCCTGGTCTGCACGCTTCCGCTCGACGCGCCCGGCCTCAAGATCGTCTGCCGGCAGGCGTACGACCGTGGGGACAGTCTCTTCGACACCCCGCTGAGCGGCCGGTTCGACGAGGGCGACGCGATCCTCGTCTTCGACGACGTCTTCGTCCCCGAGGAGCGGGTCGTCGTCGCCGGCGACCTGGACGCATACAACAACGTGGTGCGCAACGCGGTCGGTTACGGCCCGCTCCAGGGCGCGGCCCGCAGCACCTCCAAACTGAAGTTCCTGGCCGGGCTCGCCACCGTGGCCGCGCGGACCACGGGCCGGGCGACCTCGCCGCGCTATCAGGAGGAACTCGGCGAGGTCATGGGCCTGTTGAACGTCGCCGAGGGCATCCTCGACGGAGCCGCGGTCGATCTGAGCCGCCGAATCGGCGGGCGTCGCGAACCCGGGTCGGCGGTGCGCGGCCACGGCTGCCCGACGGAGGAGTCGCGGGTCGGTATCGCGGCGCTGACCTTCTTCTTCCCGCACGCGATCGCCAGGGCGGTCGAGGTGCTCCGGCTGGTCGCGGGCAGCGGCGCGATCGTGATGACCGAGGGCGAGCTGCGGCACGAGGAGATCAGTCACCTCGTGGAGAAGTACGTCCACGGCCCGGAGGTCGGCGCCGAGCGCCGCCTCCAAGTCATGCGGATGGTTTGGGACATGACCTGCAGCCCGTTCGCCGCCCGCCAGGCACTCTACGAGCGCTACTACACCGGCGACCCGGTCGTCGGCAGGGTCCTGTTCTTCAACGCGCCGAAGACCCGCGAGGCGGAGGCCCTCGCCGAACGCCTGCTGGAGGCCGCGCCCGGGAACCCGGCCTGAGCCGTCCCGGTGAGACCGGCTGATCGGAATTCGTGACGATCGGATCGATCGGATCGCCGAAGCTCCGCGTGAGGGTCGGCTCGGCGAGGTTGAATGCCTTGAGATCAGCCTGGCCTGCGCCGAGGACACGCCGGCCCCACTCGAAGCCGCTCTCAAGCCCACAGTCACCCACCCGGGCTTGCCGGCCTTCGGCAGATCGCCGGACGGTCCGGCGGCCCTGGTCTGTTGTCATGAACCGGTTTCAGTGGCTGCGCCATGAGCCGCCTCACTGTCGCGGGCGGCCGTCTCGTGGGCTTCGGAACGGGCAACCGCCGGCGGCGCGTCCTGCACGGCCGGAAGCTCCCGTCCCAGGCGTGCGAGCGGGGACAGAGCCATCACCACCGGGGACAACATCATGCCCGCGGCCGTCACCAGGAGGCTGGTGCGCAGCCCCCACTCCATCGCGAGAAACCCGCCGAGCAGGGAGCCGAGCGGGGCCATCCCCATGCCGACAAACGTGATCGTCGCGGCCGCGCGGCCCTGCATCCCGTCCGGAGTGACGGCCTGCCGCACGGCCATGACCGTGACATTCACCAACTGGCCGGCGGCCCCGAACACGAAGTTGATCGCCAGGAGCGCGGAAACCGTCACCGCCGAGGAGCCGTGCAGCGCGAGCACGCACAGGAACACGCCGTCACCGAGTGCCGCCGCGGCCACGAGCACCGGGCCGTAACCGAACCGGCCCGGCAGGCGAGCGGCCAGCAGCGCGCCCGGCCCCGTCGCCGCGAGCGCCAGCCCGACGGTGGTGCCGGACAGGTGCAGTTCCCGCGGCAGGAAGAGCAGATAGACGGTCATCATGGCCGCGAAGGAGAACTGGAAGGCGGCAGAGGCCAGACACACGGTCCGCAGCGAGGTGTCGCCGACGACGAAACGGAGGCCCTCATGGATCCGTCGCCAGACCCGCGGGGGACGTTCCGAGCGTTCCGGGATCGATTCGGTCCGACGGATCCGCCGGATCGACAGGAACGACAGCGCGAAGAACACCGCGCTGGAGACGGCAGCGAGCGGCGCCGACAGCAGGGACACCAACGCACCGCCGAGGGCGGGCCCGCCGATCTGCGCCGCGGACCGGCTGCCCTCGAGCGCGCTGTTGCCCTGCAGCAACTGATCGCGTTGCACCAGTCGTACGAGAGAGGCCTGATAGGCCACGTCGAAGAACACGGACAGCGCCCCGACGGCGAAGGCGACCACGAGCAGCGCGGGCAGACCGAACCAACCGAGGAGACCGGCCACGGCGGCGGCGCCCAGTATCAGGGTCCGGCCGGCGTCCGTCACCACCATCACCGCGCGGGTCCGCCACCTGTCCACCCATGCGCCGACGAAGAGCGAGAGCAACAGGATCGGCGCCTGCCCCACCGCGCGCAGGACGCCCAACTCGCCGGCGCCGGCGTCGAGCGTCAGGACGGCGAAGAGCGGGAGAACGATCAGAGTGGTGTGTTCGCCGAGTTGGGAGGCCGTCTGGCCCACCCAGAGTCTGCGGAAGTCGCGATCCCGCCACAGACTCGACGGAACGGGTCGACCGGAATCGGGCACAGCGGAGGAAGTGGACGGCACGAAGATCCCTTGAATTGCCGACGACGAGGCCCATCACCCGGCGCACACCGGGTGCGCCTGCGATTCAGGCAGGGGAAGGCTCGCTGTGCCGCAACATCAAGGGCAGCACGCGATGACAGGCCGGTCACGGCCTACAACGTCAACGCGCGCTCGGACGACCGGGCATGTCTTAGCTCCTCGTGGGTGACTCACCGCGCCCAAACCCTAGCCCGCGGCGGCCCGACACGAAAGGCGGCCTCGCTCGTCGGCAGGCAGTGAAAGGCCGCCACTGAACTGCTGGAAGATGCCTTGACGATCGGCAACCATGTGCTGGCCGGGGGCCGATCCCCGTCAAGGGTGATTTCCGTGGCCAACTGCGCTGCTGGTATCGCCCTTTGAACGAGGGGGGAAGACACCACGTGACATCGACCGAGTTCCGTATCGGCGGGGATCTGGGCGTACGGCGGCTGGGATTCGGGGCCATGCACCTGTCGACGGAACCGGGGCCGGCTCGCGAGGCGCGCTCGCGGTCGCCCGGCGGGCCGTCGAACTGGGCGTCACGCTCATCGACACCACGCATCTGTACGGCGGCGGAGCCAACGAGGAACTCCTGGCCGAGGCCCTGCACCCCTACCCGGACGACCTGCTGATCACCACCAAGGTCGGGGTCGCCCGCACCGGCCCCGGGGGCGAGTGGAAGCTCGACGGGCGGCCGGCCCTCCTGCGCGACCAGGTCGACCAGGCCCTGCGCCGACTGCGCGTCGCAGCGGATCGAGTTGCTTCAGCTTCACCGCATCGACCCCGAGACCCCGCTCGCCGACCAGGTGGGCACCCTGCGGGACCTGCGGACCGAGGGGAAGATCGGCAGGATCGGGCTGTCCGAGGCCACCGTCGACGAGCTCGGCCGGGCACGGGAGATCGTCGACATCGCGAGCGTGCAGAACCGGTACAGCCTGCTCGACCGTGAGTACGAGCCCGTGCTCGCGGCCTGCGAAGCGGCGGGAATCGCGTTCCTGCCATGGCGCCCCGCCGCCTGGGGCGGAAGCGGGGGCGACGGCCGAAATCGCCGCGGTCGCGGCCGAACTCGAAGCCGCCCCCACACAGGTCGCGCTGGCCTGGCTCCTCGACCACTCGCCGGTGATCCTCCCGATCCCCGGCACCGCCCGGATCGACCACCTGGAGGAGAACGTCGCCGCAGAACGTCTCGAGCTGACCCCGGTCCACCGCGAACGCCTCGGCCGTCTGCACGAAGCGGGATAGGAATCGGTTTCTCCGGCCCGCCTACCCGGCGATGTCGAGCGCCGTTCCGTACAGCCGGTCCACCTTCAGGCGGATGACCACCCGGCGTTCGGCGACCAGTTGCTCCAGGAACGCGGCTTCGTCCTTCGGCTTCGCGGCTTCCGGAACCAGCGCGAGCAGTTCTCGCCCCACCGCGTCGCCGGGGACCGTCGTGACCTCGGAGACCTCCGCCTCGCCCTCCGCGACGGCGAACGACCACACGTCGCCACCCTGCACATGCAGCGCCGCACGCGGGTCTCGCCGCAGGTGCTTGGGTTTGGCGCGGTCGGCCGTCGTCGAGAACCGCGCGACACGGGCCTCGGCGTCCCAGCTGTAGACCATCGTGGTCAGATGCGGGTGGCCACTGCTCCTGACGGTGGCGAATGTGCCGAATTGCTGCGTACCGAGCAGACGGGAGAGGGTTTCGTCGGACAACGGGCTTGGTCCCGGGTGGTCTTCAGTCATGCTGCGGTCAACGTCAGTGTCCCATAAGGGTGTTCCCTGAGGTGGCGACGGACGTTGACCGAAGCATGGCGGCGGACAGCGGGCGATCACCTGCCGCGTTGCATGAAGTCCTCCGGACGCAGGGCGCGTTCGACGATGCGGGTGTCGCCGATCCAGCCGTAGAAACCCTGCCCGAACTTCTCGGCGAACTGGGTACCGCCGATGACGAACGGCTTGCCGAGCGTCTCGATGCCGGTGGCGGGCCGGGTCGGGTTGCGGACGATCTTCGAGCCGTCCACGTACATCACCGTGCGCCGGCCGTCGTTGACGACGGCGATGTGGATCCATCGGCCGACGGGCAGCGTGTGGCTCCAGGAGGTGGGGTCGGCATCCTGTACGTCCGGGTAGAGGACGAACTGCAGGAAGCGCTCCGGCGAGACGTTCAGACTGCAGGTGGGCTCGTCCTTGGACCAGCCCGTGGTCTTGCCGGCGTCCCCGTTGCGGCCCTCCCAGCTGAGGATGCCCATCCAGGCGTGGTCGCCCTCGAACGGGTCGGGCAGCTTGATGAACGTCTCGATGGTGAAGCCGGAACGGAACGTCGAACTGTTCAGCGGTGCCCCGGACTTCGTGGTGAGTACGGCACCGCGGTCGGGCTGCTTGCCCCCGTCGAAGCGCAGGCTGGCGTGGGCGGGCTGGTCGCCGTGGTGGTCGGCGGACCAGGTGACGATGTCGGCGGCGCTGTCGTGCAGCAGTTGCAGGGACAGGTCGTTGCCGTTCCCCGTCAGGTCGCGGACCGTCGTCCCCTCGGGCACCGGGAGGCCGGGGCGGACGGGGCCGGACGAACCGTCGGCGTCGAAGCGCCAGTAGGCCACCGTCCCGCGGGGCATGACCCGGTGCGCGGGGCGCGGCTTCGGCGGGGCCACGGGAGCGAAGCTCCCGAACCGGTCAACGAAGTCGATGTCGAGGCTGAACCGGTCGGTGTAACCGGTCAGTTCGAGGGTCTCTGCCTCGAGCGGCGTCCTCTTCCCCGGGTCGCGGGCGAGGAACCAGGGCGCGAAGGTCTCCACATCGATGACATTGCGCACCAGGTCGAAGGCGTACATCCGGATCATGCCGGCACCGCCGTAGTAGCGGTCCTGGTAGTTGGTGATGTGGACGTGCACGTCGTGGCCCGCGTCGTTGGTGAGCACCGTGCGGCCGGGCGGCCAGTAGTGGCCTCCCAAAGCGAGGAAGATCTGGTCGTTGCCCCGGATGATGCTGTCCCACAGACGCTGCCCGTTGCCGGACAGGTGCGCCTCGCCGTCGTCTCCGGCCGAGGCGATGTCATGGGTGGTCAGGATGGCAGGGCAGGTGGGGTGCGCGTCCAGCACACACTGCGCCCAGGCGAGGCCCTTGTCCGAAGCGCGCCAGTCGAGCGCCAGCACCAGCCACTTCCGGTCCGCTGCCCGCAGCACGTGGTAACTGTTGTAGCCGTCGGGAGAGGCACCGCCGAACGTGGGCATCGTCCGGAAGCGGCGGGGCCCGAAGGCGCGCAGGTATGCACTGTCACCGCGCTGGTCGTCGCCCGACGCGATGTCGTGGTTGCCGGCGAGGACGCTGTAGGGGACCTTGCCGTGGAGGGCCCGGAAGGTGTCGGCGGCGAGTTCGATCTCGTCCTCCGTACCGTGCTCCGTGACATCACCGAGGTGCGTCATGAAGGCGATGTTCGCCTCGCCGCGCTCGGACGCCAGGTACTGGAAGGTCGCTCTCAGTGGCTCCGGGTCCGCGCTGTCGGCGTCGAACAGGTACTGCGTGTCGGGCAGTACCGCCACCGAGAAGCGGGGACTCTCCTCGTCGAAGCGGCCCCGCCGGGAGCCGGTGTCCCTGGAGGGTGCGGCGTCCGCCGTTCCTGTCCCGAGCACCGTCGTGGTGGCCCCGGCCGCGGGGACCACGACCGCCGCCTGCAACAGAGACCGGCGTCCCGGTCCGGTGTGGTTCGTGTGCTCGCTCATACGATCTCCCTGTGCGCGAAGGACCCGGTCCGCGAGGATCATGAACGCAGAGGGCAAGCACGGAACGAACCGTCCCTGAACGCAGGACACACGGCACCGGTCCGGACCACCGATCGGTGTCCGCAGCCGGGCCGCACCCCGCCCCTCGGCTCAGTGCGGCCCGGCTTCTGGTCCTGCGGCGCCGGTTTCGCCCTCGGGGCGGAACGCGATAAGTGTGAGCCCGTCGAAGTCGGCAGGAACACGGCGGCGTTCGTCTGCTGTGCGAAGGGTGTAGCCCTGCTCGTTGGATTCCGGGTGACTGAACCGTTCCGGGTTTGATCGAAACCCCAGGACACAGTCACGACCTAGAGTCTCGATCAAACCCGGAACGGTTCACAGCTCCGCCACGCAGCGAGCGAAGTCCTGCCCGAAGCGAACCGTGTCGCCATGGCGGGGCAAAGTGGTCCGGTCGATGAACCAGGTGGCAGCGGCGCGCATGGACACGCTGCCCGGCGGGCCGCTCCCCGTGTCGGGCGAGGTGGTGCTCATCTCGTCCCCACCCGTCCGGTGCAGCAATGGCAGCGACACGGCGGAAACACGCTGCGGACGGGCGCCTGTCCCCAGCGGTCCGTGACGTTCACGCTGCCCCGGTCGTCGATGACGGTCCCGTTCCGATCAACCCGGTAGACGTGAATGGTCATCCTGACCCGCGGCCTTCTGCGGGCTGTAGCGTTCATGACGTCGGTGCTCCTACGCAGCGTTGGCACCCCGGCGTGGTCTCACCATCTCGTCAGGGACTGACGCTTACGAACGTAGAAGCACCTGCGCCCCACTGCCGACCGTAATCCGGTCGCTACTCTCAGGCAGCGAGAACGCCTACCTTCATGGCCAGGTCAGCGGCACGACGGCGACGGGCCGCCTGGGTCGACTCGATCTCTTCGAGAAGGATCGACTGGGCGTAGCCGTTGTATCGGATCGTCTCCGGGGCGGCCTCGAAGGCCTTCTCCAGAGAGGCGACCGCCACGTCCGGCCGGCCGTCGAGCCGGTAGCCACGCGCTTCCTCGATGCGGTGCCGGGCCCGACGGGGCCTCGACTTGATGACGGCCTTGTCCGCCTTCGCCGACTGCCGCACCGCCTCCCCACCTTGATGCAACTCCACGGCCACCGTCACCGCGTGGACCCTCATGATGGCCTGCGAGAAGCTGGTCACCGGGTGGAAGTAGTCCGCGGGCAGCCGGGCCGCCATGACATTGGCCCGGTCCCGGTGCCGCCACGCCGTGCCCGTCTCCCGTCGGTGGGCAGCGGTGTAGCCCAGCTCGAACTCCAGCGCGCCGGCGATGGCGCGGACATCGGCATCGGCGTCCGGCAACAGGCTCCGCAGGTAGGCCAGGGCTTCGCGGTTCACGGCATCGGCGGCGTCGAAGTGGCGGATGCCGCGGTCACGGTGCGCTTGTGCCAGCAGCCAGGATGCGACTCCGATCGCGTGCGGGTCCTCGCTCTCCTGGGCGGCGATCATCCCGCGCTCGGCGACCCGCCACAGCAGGTCGCTGTCGGGCTGGTAGGCGACGAAGAACTGCGACAGGGAGTACGTCTGGGACAGCAGGCACTGCGCCGCGCGCCTGTCGGCGGCCGTGTCCGCGTGCCGTACGAGCGACTGAGTGTCCCGGATGAGGTCGGGCAGCAACTTGCCGATCGCCTCGCGGTGGTTGGGCGACTGGTGTCGTTCCCGCCGGGCCGCGTGCAACCTTGCTTCCACGTGCGCCACCGGCGGCGGCTCCGCGTCGGAGGTGAGCGGAGAGGCGTCGACCGCGGCTTTCACAGCAGCCAGGCGAGGATGGCCGGGCCCGACGAACAGATCTACGTGCCCATCCGGCCGTCCCGTCAGATCCGCCAGGTCGCGGACCCGTAGAGCCTCAGCGATCCGTATCACCATGCCGAGAGCCGGTGCCTTCTGCTGTCCGTTCTCGATCTTCCGCATGGTGTGGGGCGAGAGGCCCACAAGGTCGGCGAGTTGGGCCTGCGTCATTCCACGGCGCTCGCGAAGGATCTGCACCCGCTGGCCGAAGCGCAGCGGGTCGACGTACGGATCGGGGGATACCTCTGGAGGCTTCACGGCCTTGCCCCTCTTAGCAACTTCGTCACTACAAGGGTAGGCGCAAGGCCGGTTCTCGTGTGGGTTGCTGTGTCATGCGGTGGAAGTGAAGTGCCTCCATCTGGGGGGAGCTCGCATCGCGCGACGCAACCGGCCCCTCGCTTGCCGGTGCCTACGGCTCCGCCAGTGGATTGCGCACCGGCAGGTAGCGGGCCGCTGCTCCGTCGGCGGCGGTCCAGCGCAGGAGGAGGTTGGTCTTGGCGGGGAGGGTGGGGGTGGTGAGGAGGGCGCGGGCTTCCGGGAGGGGGTGGCGGGAGAGTTCCCGGCGGGCTGCGGGCCAGGGGGTGAAGCCCGGGTGGTGTTCGGTCAGGGCTGCTGCGATTTCCGTCAGGTGGTTGACGATGAGGCAGTAGACGAGGCGTTCCCAGCCCGCTTCCCTCGTCACCTCCGGCAGTAGTTTCACGCCCTCGGCGTCCCGGTACAGGGCCTGGACGGGCATGCCCTCGGTGTCGACGGCGATCAGGGTGTTCTGCAGGTGGGCCTCGACGACGACTCCGTGCCGGGCGAAGGCCGTCAGCACCGGGGGGACGGCCTGGGCCAGGTAGGCCTCCCACCAGGTGGCGGGGGCGGTGGTGGTGGCGAGGGGGTTGCCCTCGTAGTCCTCGGTCAGGGCAGCGGCGAGGTGCGGGGTGGTGCCGGGCATCAGGTGGCGGTGCAGGCCGTCGCGGACCAGTACGGCCAGTTCCTCGAAGGCGAAGTCCGCGGTGCGGTATCCGCGGTCGCTCAGCCAGGCCGCGGGGGCGTCGGGGATGGCCGAGGCGGCGAAGGCCTCGCCGGTGGCCTGGTCCGTTCTGCGAAGCTTCAGCAGGTCGTGGCGCCACAGGCGGCGGATGTCGTTGGTGATGCGCACGTCCAGGCTGAACTTCAGGAACAGGTCGTGTGCGGGGGTGTACACGGTGCGGATCGCGGCCGTGGGCCATACCGGGAACCCGGTCGTGCCGAGCCTGATCAGGCGGCCGTCGGCGAACGCGGGGGCCAGGCTCCGGGCCGCCAACTCCACCTGCCAGGGGTGGGCCGGCAGCAGACGGTAGCCGGGCGGGGCGGTGCCCAGCCGGTCCAGGGACGAGGTGTCGCCCTCCTCCACCACCGCGTCCTCGCGCAGTCCCAGCAGCGTCAGCGGGAAGCGGGCGTACGCCTCCGGCGCGTACGGCAGCCAGCTCGCCGTGGGGCCGGCGCCGCGCGCCTTGGGGGCGGGGTGGTGGGTGTGGCCGGTGAGCAGGGACTGTTCGGAGCGGAGGTAGGGGTCGGTGGGCGGGGTGGCGCCTGCTCGTGCGGCGAGCAGCGCGGCCACCGCGTCGCGGCTGTCGGTCATCTCGGCCGGCAGTTCCTGGTTGGGCACACCGGTGTACCGGCGCAGCTCCTCGGCGACGAGTTTCACCAGTTCCGGGTGGCCGAGGCGGCGCCAGGTGCCGTCGTCCGCGCGTACCTCGGGTGCGGTGGGGCGCCGGGTGCCGTGGACACGTAGCAGGCGGCCGGTGCCGGGCAGGCGGTAGGTCCGGGGGGTGTCCGCTTTGTTTTCCCGTCCCCGGTCCCGGTCCCGGTCCCGGTCTTGGCCTTGGCCTTGGCCTTGGCCCTGGCCCCGGCCCTGGCTCTCGTCCGCGTCCGGCACCGGTTGTGCGACCTCGCGCAGCAGGCAGTTCAGGAGCGGTACGGCCGCGTACGCGTCGGCGTGGGCGGTCAGTTGGGCTTCCTCGTGGGCGCGGGGTGCCGCGTCGTCGTCTGCGGGCGGGGGCATGAGGTCCACGCGTTCCACTGTTTCCCTACGGTCTGTCCGGACGGAGACGATCAGTATGTCCGCGTGTCCGCCACGGACCGGCAGTTCGTTCCGCAGCACCTTTCGTACCCGAGGAGCCCGCCTGTGCACCGTCCCTCCCCCGTCGAGGCCGAAATCGCCGACGAGCTGGCCGACGTACGGCCCGCGCTGGTGTCCCGGTACGCGGCAGCGCTGCCGGGTGCCCGCGCGGCCGTGCTGAGCCGGCTGTGGCGCGGTCTCGCGCACGATCCGCTGCCGTGGGTCGCGCGCCGGGAGCCGGACCGTGACGGGCTCACGTTGCGGCTGACGGACGGCCGTCGGCTGCGCGGCCCGCGTCCGGATCCGTATGCGACCGCCGCGTACGTCACCGTCGTACGGCTGGACGGGGTGGCGTACGGCGATCCGGCACGGTTGATGGGGGAACTCGCCGTACCGCACTCGGCTGCCTTCGCCGCCGAACTCGCTCACAGTGCCGCCTCGTTGGCGCTGTCTCGGGCAAACGATCCGAGGGAGGGCGGCGTGGGCGGATGGGCCCGGGACCAGGAGTGGGAGTGGGAGCAGCGGGTGGTCGACGGGCATCCGTTCCATCCCAGCTGTCGTTCCCGGCCCGGCTTTTCGGTGGCCGACCAGTTGGCGTACGGGCCCGAGCACCGGCCTGTCGTGGAGTTGGGGCTGATTCCGGTACCGGCCGGGGACTGTCTGGTGACGGGGGTCTGGCCGGAGTGGCTGCGGGACGGGGAGCGGGTGGTGATCCCGGTGCATCCCTGGCAGGCGGCGCATGTGCTCAAGCGGGAGCCGTCGGGTCGGATGGCGGCGCGTCCACTGATGGCGCTGCGGACGCTCGCGCTGCCCGACGGGCCGCATGTGAAGACCGCGTTGAGCGCGCGGCTGACGTCGTCGGTGCGGGACATCTCGCTCGGTTCGGTCGCCGCGTCGGCGGTGTTGTCGGAGTTCGGGGAGTCGATGGCGGCGCGGGCCGGCGGGCTGTTGCACATCACCCGCACCCTGGGCGCCGCGGCGGCCGGTTCCGCCGGTCTGGCGGCCGTGGTCCGCGAGTCGCCGCAGGAGTACGCGGCGGCCGGGGAGCGGGTGGTGCCGGTGGCGGCCCTGCCCGCGACCGGGCTGCCCCGCTCCCCCGCCTGGGTGGCCCGGTTCGCGCGGCTCGCCCTGACGGTGGGGCTGCGGCTGCTCGACCTGGGCCTGGCGTTGGAGGCGCACGGTCAGAACCTCCTGGTCGTGCTGTCGGCGGACGGGGAGCCGGTGCGGCTCGTCTACCGTGATCTGGCCGATCTGCGGGTCAGTCCCGCGCGGCTCGCCCACCATGGCATCCTGGCACCCGAGTTGCCCGCCCGCATGGTGACGGACGACGAACGGGTGCTGCGGCGCAAGCTGTTCGGTTCGCTGGTGGCGGGCTCGCTGGCCGGTACGGCGGGTTCCGGTCCGGCGCTGCGGGCCGTGCTGGAGAGCGTCGTACGGGATCTGCCGCGCACCCCGGACCTGGCGGCGCTGCGCGGCGAGCCGTTGCCCGCGAAGGCGCTGACCTTGATGCGGCTTTCGCCGCGGGCGGCCGGGGACGAATGGGCGGAACTGCCCAATCCCCTTCAAGACGAGTGCCTGTAGGGCCGGACCTGGAGCCCCGCCTTTGGAGCAGGGCGCCCCCGGTCCATAGGATCCGGCGATGATCAGAAGAAAATGGCCGGCAGCGGGCGTCGGTGTCCTGCTCGCCGCTCTGACGGCGGGGCTCGCCTTCCCGTCCACGGCGGTCGCCGGTGAACCCACGGGCCAGGACGCGCCCCAGGTCGACCTCGTCCTCGATGTGAGCGGCTCGATGCGGACCCGGGACATCGACGGGCAGTCCCGGATGGCCGCGGCGAAGCAGGCGTTCAACGAGGTGCTGGACGCGACGCCGGAGGAGGTCGAGCTGGGGATCCGTACTCTCGGTGCCAACTACCCCGGTGACGACAAGAAGGAGGGCTGCAAGGACACCGCGCAGCTCTATCCGGTCGGCCCGCTGGACCGCACGGAGGCCAAGACGGCGGTGGCCACGCTGAGCCCGACCGGCTGGACCCCGATCGGTCCCGCGCTGCTGAAGGCGGCCGACGACTTCAAGGACGGCAACGGTTCCAAGCGGATCGTGCTGATCAGCGACGGCGAGGACACCTGCGCCCCGCTCGACCCGTGCGAGGTGGCCCGGGAGATAGCGGCCAGGGGCATCGGCCTGACCATCGACACCCTGGGCCTGGTGCCGAACGCCAAGTTGAGCCGGCAGCTCAGCTGCATTGCCGAGGCGACCGGGGGCACCTACACCTCGGTCGAGCACCAGGACGAACTGACCGAGCGTGTGAACGAGTTGGTGGACCGTGCGGCCGAGCCGGTGGTGACGCCGGTCGCGACCGAGGGTGCCGCGTCGTGCGCGAAGGCGCCGACCCTGGAGTCCGGTCTCTACACGGACCGGGAGGAGTTCGGGCAGCAGCGCTGGTACCGGGTGGACGTGCTGCCGGGACAGGAACTGCGCGCCTCGGTGAGTGTGGCGGCGGACCGGGCGGTGAACCCGGACTACGGCGTGCTGCTGCGGGCCGTCACGGTGCACAACCGGGAGATCGTCCGCGGTGAGGCCGCGGGCACCGGCCGTACGGACGCCCTGTCCACCGGCCTGCGCTACCCGAAGTCCGAGCGGGACGACGACGACAGCGACAAGCCGGCTGCCGAGACGGTGTGCCTGGCGGTGACCAACTCGTTCTCGCCGGGCTCCGGTGTGAAGACCACGCCCGGTCTGCCGCTGGAACTGACCATCGATGTCGTGGAGGGCCCGGACGGGTCGAGCGACGTGGCCTCCTTCGGCCTGGGCCGGGGCTGGTGGCTGCTCGGCACGCTGGTTCTCGCCGGCTTCCTCGCCGGTCTCGTCTGGGGCTGGCTGTCACGCTGGCGGCTCGCGGTCTGGAGGACCAGCTGATGCGTATCACCCGCTTGTTGGGCGCCGCCCTGCTGACGTTCGGACTGTCCGCTGCCGCCGTGGCCCCCGCCGCGGCCGACTCCACCCCCTCTCCCGGCGCGTCGTCCGAGGACAGCGCCGGACCGACCCGCGCGGGCACCTCGTTCCGTACCGCGACGGAGTTCGAGCAGGGGCAGACCGCGACGGCGCGCGCGTCCGTCGGCGACTACCTGTACTGGTCGTTCCCGGCGAGTACGGGGCAACGCCCCACCGTCGAGGCGTCGGTGAAGCTGCCCGAGACGCACGCCGCCGAGACCTGGCGGATCGACGTGTACGACGGTCTGCGCCGTCGGCAGGCCTGCCAGTACGGCGCCCAGACCCGCACCGCGGCGGCCGACGCGGCCTCCGTGGAGCTGAAGTGCGTGCTGCGCACGGTCCGCGCCTGGTCGGAGCCGTGGGCCAACGACCCGCTGCCGGGCACGTATTACATACGGCTCACGGCGGTGAACCTCACGGCGGCCGACCTGGGTCAGTCGGTGGGCATCGAAGTCCGCGCCGGCTCCAAGGAGATGGGCGGTGCGGCGGCGGTCGACGGCTCGCTCTCGGAGCCGCTGGTACCGGGTATCGCGCTGCGGAACGCCGCGGACGACCAGGACGGCGACGGTGACGAGAACGACTCGCCGACCGCCGTACTGGCCGACCTCGAGCCCGAGGACGGCTGGACCTCGGGCTGGTGGTCCAGCCGTTGGGTGTGGACCGCGGTGGGCGGTGTGCTGGCCGCACTGGCCGGGGTCGCCGGCTACCGGCTGACGCGGGGAACGGGACGGCCGTCCCGGGTGCCGCCGGGCGCGTGACACCCAGCGGGGCGCCCCAGGGGACGCCCGGCACGTGACGCTCCCAGGAGGCCCGCCTTGTGCGGGCCTCCTCCCGTTCACGACCGTGCCTCCCGTTTGCGGCCGCACTTCCCCTTCGCGGCCGCGCCTCCCGTCACGCCTCCCTCAGTGCCTTGGCGAGCGTGCCGTCGCCGCTCACCGCGACCCGCCCGTCGCGTACCGCGTCGGCGACGGTCGACTCGCCGCAGCTGATCGCCGTGCAGGTTCCGGTGTCGAGGACCAGCGTGGCGTCGGGCTCGCCGGGGGCGGGCCCGTCACCGTAGACCGGCCCGTCCTCGGCCCCGACGTGCAGGTGGAACAGCCCCTCTTCCAGCCTGACTTCGACCAGGCTGCCCCCTCCCACCCCCTCACCCGCGCCCGCACCCACGGCGTCCAGGGTGTCCAGGGCGCGCAGCAGGGGCAGCGCGAACCAGTGCGCCCGCACCGCGTCGGTGGGCCGCCGCTCCCCCAGCGCCCCCTGCCCCCACGCGCCGAGTGCTTGCAGTACGGGCAGCAACGAGCTTCCACGGCCCGTGAGTTCGTACACGTGGGCCGCGCCGGGCGGGGGGAGCCTGCGCCGGGTGGTCAGCCCCTCGCGTTCCATGTCCTTCAGCCGTGAGGCCAGTACGTCCGTGCTGACGCCGGGGAGGTCCGCGTGCAGGTCGGTGTAGCGTCGCGGGCCGGCGAGGAGCTCGCGGACGATCAGCAGGGTCCAGCGGTCGCCGACGGCGTCGAGCGCGCGGGCGGCGGAACAGTACTGGTCGTAGCTTCGGCGAGGTGACATGCGACGCAGTGTAGACAAGGTGTTGGACTTTCCAAGTGGTCACTTGGTAAAACCAAGTGACACGAGATCGGCGTGAGGGGAAGCGGCGCATGGAGTTCCGGCAGTCGAGCAAGCTCAGCGAGGTCTGTTACGAGATCCGCGGCCCGGTCATCGAGCACGCGAACGCGCTGGAGGAGGCGGGGCACAGTGTGCTGCGCCTGAACACCGGGAATCCGGCCCTGTTCGGCTTCGAGGCGCCGGAGGAGATCCTCCAGGACATGATCAGGATGCTGCCGCAGGCGCACGGCTACACCGACTCGCGGGGCGTCCTCTCCGCCCGCCGCGCGGTGGCCCAGCGCTACCAGACCCTGGGCGTGGAGGTCGACGTCGACGACGTCTTCCTCGGCAACGGCGTGTCCGAACTGGTGTCGATGGCCGTCACGGCACTGCTGGAGGACGGCGACGAAGTCCTCATCCCCGCTCCCGACTTCCCCCTCTGGACGGCGGTGACCACCCTCGCGGGCGGCAAGGCGGTCCACTACCTGTGCGACGAACAGGCCGACTGGTACCCGGACCTGGACGACATGGCGTCGAAGATCACGGACCGTACGAAGGCCGTGGTCATCATCAACCCCAACAACCCGACCGGCGCGGTCTATCCGAAGGAGATCGTCGAGGGCATCCTCGATCTGGCCCGCCGGCACGGCCTGATGGTCCTCGCCGACGAGATCTACGACCAGATCCTCTACGACGACGCCGTGCACCACTCGGCCGCCGCGCTCGCCCCCGACCTGGTCGTCCTCACCTTCTGCGGGCTGTCGAAGACGTACCGCGTGGCGGGTTTCCGCTCCGGCTGGCTGGTGGTCACGGGCCCGAAGCAGCATGCGAAGAACTATCTGGAGGGCCTGACCATGCTGGCCTCCATGCGCCTGTGCGCCAACGCGCCCGCCCAGTACGCCATCCAGGCCGCGCTCGGCGGCCGCCAGTCCATCCGTGAGCTGACCGCCCCCGGCGGACGCCTGCACGAACAGCGGGACGTGGCCTGGCGCATGCTCAACGACATCCCCGGCGTGAGCTGCGTCAAGCCCAAGGGCGCCCTGTACGCGTTCCCCCGTATCGATCCGGCGGTTCACAAGATCCACGACGACGAGAGGTTCGTCCTCGACCTGCTCCTGCGGGAGAAGATCCAGGTGGTCCAGGGCACCGGCTTCAACTGGCCCTCCTCCGATCACTTCCGCATCCTGACCCTCCCCCACGCGGACGTCCTGGAGACGGCGATCGGCCGCATCGGTCGGTTCCTGGGCGGCTACCGCCAGTAGCGGCCGGTCAGCCACGCTCCGGCCGTACGCAGCTTCCCGTATGGATCCGGCCGGGCCGCCGGTGAGACTCCCCGCCCGACGAGGACGCCCCGCCTCCTGCGGGAGACGGGGCGTCGCGCCTCGCGGCGGTGGGCGTCAGGCCTGGCGGTTCGGGATGGCGAGGAGGGCCGCGGCGCTCAGGGCGGCGGCTGCGGCGAAGACGTAGAAGACCGTGGTCGGGCCGAGAGAGGCCGTCAGGATCCAGCCGCCGAGCAGCGGCGCCGCGATCGCGCCGCCGCGCCCGAAGCCCGAGACGTAGCCGAGTGCCGTGGCCCGGATCGAGGCCGGGTAGCTGGACGCCACCCAGTCGTTGAGCACGGTCAGGGACGAATGGGCACCGACACCGGCGAGCGCGGTCAGACAGAGGACCACGACGGTGTTGCCGCCCAACGACAGGCCGACGACGGCGACCGCGGAGAGCGCCGCACTGCCGATGGTGACGAAGCGCGGGCCGATCCGGTCGGCGACGGCGGCGATGGCGAACGAGCCGATCACGGCACCCAGATTGAGCACGAGCGTGAACTGCAGCGCCGAGCCGAGCGGGTAGTCCATCTCGCGCATCAGCTGGGTCAGCCAGGTGTTCAGGCCGTACCAGGCCAGGAGCACCGCGAAGTTGGCGACGACGAACAGCACGGTGGTGCGGGCTCGGCCGTCCGACAGCACGGAGCGGGCCGGTGAGGGGTTCTTCGCCTCGGCCGTCGGTCCGCCGGACGCGAGGCCTCCGCCGGACCCGGGGCTGCCGACGGACACCGTCGAGGGAGTGGCTCGAGGGTCGGGGGCGTCGGCCGCTCCGGGCCGCGAGTCCGGCAGCAGGGCGTACGCGCCGGCGAACACCAGCGTCGACAGCGCCGCGCCGACACCGAACAGGCCGCGCCAACCGAGGGACTCGCCCCACGCGGCGGCGGTGAGCGCGGCGAGCACACCGCCGACCGGAACGCCCGCGAGGACGATGGTCGCCACCAGCGCGGAGCGGCCGCGCGGCGCGTACTCCTTCGCGAGGGCCACGCAGGACGGCATCACACCGCCCATGCCGATACCGGCGAGCAGTCGGAAGAGGCCGAACTGCCAGGGCGTGGCGGCGACGGCACAGCCGACGGTGAACAGGGTGAAGATCACTCCCGACGCCAGCACGAGCCGACGCCTGCCGAGACGGTCGGCGAGGGGCCCGCAGACGATGGCGCCGATGAGCATGCCCAGATAGACGAGGCTGCCGAGAGTTCCGGCGAGGGACTTGTCGAAGCCCAGATTCGAGTCGGCGAGCATCGACGGCATCGCCACGCCGTAGACGATGAGGTCGAACCCCTCGACCGTGATCGCCGCCGTACACAGGGCGACGACCGCACGGGTCAGGGCGCGGGTGCGCCGGTCCGTCGGGTCCGGAGCGGGGGGCCGGGCGGAAGCGCGGGCGGAAGCGGGTGCTTGAACATCAGTGGTCATGCGGCCACGTCCTGTCGCGGAGAGGTGGGGGAAGGGAGCCGGGCGGGCCGCGATGCGGAGCGCCGACCCGGTGGGCGGCTCCGCAGACCCCGGTGTCCTTCCGGCGACAAGCGAATGACCCATCGGTGACCAGAATGGAAGCAGCCCTGTTGCGCAGAGAGCAACAAAACTGTCCAGTAGTTCCGCTCTGCGGTACAGGAGGGAGCATCTTTTTGCATCACGGGCCTGCCGCCGTACCATGCTCCCCCGCTTCGGCCGTGTGCGTACGAGGACGCCGGCCGCCGGCTCAGAGTGCCGCCTCCATGCGGCGCACTGCCTCTCCGAGCGCAGCGGCCGCCTCACCGAGGCGTGCGCGAGTGAAGCGCAGCGAAGGGGCCGAGACGATCATCGCCGCCACGGCGCGGCCGCCCGGCTCCCGCACGGCGGCGCCCACCGCGGAGATGCCGCGCTCGGTACCTCCGATATTGACGGCGTAGCCCCGCCTGCGGACGGTCTCGAGCGTGCGGTGCAGTGTCTCGGGGTCGGTGTCCGCCTGCGCCGCGTGCCGGGTGCCGTAGATGTCGGCGAGTTCGGAGACGCCCAGGTCGGCGAGCAGCGCCTTGCCTCCGGCGGAGAGGTGCGCGGGCAGACTCACGCCCGCGCGGCTGCCGACGCGCAGTGCGTGCTTTCCCTCGATGCTGTGCAGGATGCGCGCCTCGGCCCCGGCCCGGACCGCCAGGTGCACCGTCTCGCCGAGCTGCCCATTGAGCCAGAGCATGTGGGGGCGGGCGGTTTCCACGAGATCGTACTCGGAGCGCTGGGACATCCCCAGGCGGTAGAGCGTGGGACCGGGTCGGTACACCTTGTCGGCACCCTGCACCGCGAAGCCGCGGCCGCGCAGGGTGGAGAGCAGGCGATGAGCCGTGGACCGGGCGACACCCAGCTCGTCGGCGGCCTCGCTCAGCCGCACGCGCCCCTGCTTGCGGAGCAGAAGCAGCAGGGAGAGGGCGTTCTCCACGGATTCCAAGCCCTTGGCGGGTTTACCGCCCGCGCTCCGCGGTTCCGCTCCGGGCTGCGGTGTACGAGCCGATTTCTCCACAGTGGAACTCTACGACCAGGGCGTGGAACGTCACGCGTCATGAGCGGCTCGGCCTCCGCCCCGGACGACTCCGGCGGGGGTGAGACGGCGGAACGCCGGGAGTGTCAGTGTTCGGTCGTAGTCTTCGAAAGGGTCGGAAAGGCCGGCCGGGCGGTCGGGGACCGGGGGTGGGTGCGGTGACGAGAGCGTTGGGCGCGGGGCTGCGGCGGGTGGTGGAGGCGGCCGATCCGGTCAGTGGGCGGCTCAAGGGGACCGAGGCCCAGCTTGCGGGGCTGGTCAAGCGAGGGCTCGCGTTCCGGCACCCCCGTGCGCCGCACGGTCACTTCCTGACGCCGGCGGGGCACCGGATACGGGAGGGGGAGGACGACGCAGAGGGGAAGAGCGGCCCGGAGCCGGAGGACGGGGCCTCCGGTAGCGGGGCCTCCGGTAGCGGGGCCTCCGGCGGGGTGTTCGCCGCTCGGGTCGGCGGGGAGGAGGGCTCGGTCGAGGGCGGGGCCGCGCGGGTGCGTGAGGTGCGGAGTGCGTGGCAGGGGCTGCTGGAGTTGCGGCGCATGTCGCACACGGACGGTGCCACCGACCGGCCCTGCGGCTGGGAACGCGGCCATCTCGTACAGGCCGCCGCGCTCGCCCTGGAGGCTGCCGGGCACCGTCCCGCCGGAGAGGGTGCCGGGGCCGGCGGTTACCGGGTGCGGGAAACACCGCAGCCGGAGGCCGTCGCCGTGTACGAGACGGACGGCGAGGCACTGCGGGCCTGCGCGGCCACCCTGGAAGCGGCCGGCTGGCAGGTCGGGGAGTACACGGAGCCGCGGACGCGGTCCCGGTACCTGCTGGCCTCCCCGCGCCGCGCATGAGGGGGCGTGCCAGGATCAATGGCGAGTTCGGCCGATCGAGCAGGTGTGGAGGGGCAGAAGTGAGCGAGCCGTTTTCCGTCCGGGTGACCGTGCGCGGATACGAGACCGATGTGCAGGGCCACCTCAACCAGGCGGTGTACCTCAATTACGCGGAGCACGCGCGCTGGGGGCTGCTGCACGAGGCGGGGATCACGCAGTCCGTGCTCGCCGCGCGGGGCGTGGGACCGGTCGCCCTGGAGACGACCATCCGCTACAAGCGCGAGCTGCTCGCCGGCGACGAGGTCGATGTGAGCTGCGTCTTCGCCTGGAGCACCGGCAAGACGTTCCGCATCGAGCAGGTCATCACGAAGACCGACGGCACGGTCTCGGCCGAGATCACGGCCGTCGGCGGTGTGCTGGACCTCAAGCGGCGCACGCTACTGCCGGACCCGCGGGACATCTTCCGCGAGCTGGCCAAGGACCCGAGTCTGTTCGGGCTGTGAGCAGTTTTGGTGATATCGACGCGTGCCGCGAAGAGCTCCCGCAGCACGGTCTGACGATGGACGATCAATGACCGTCGGAACTCGACCTCATGGCCCGGCTCGCAGGGTCGCGACTGCGCGAGCGGGGGGGGACCGGGAGACGCGGGAAGCCCTCGCGAGCGAGAGCCGTCAGTATGCCTCGGTCTGGGAAGAACCCGCCGTCTGACCACGAATCGGCCGCCCTTTCTGCCGACGCCGAGCCAGGTCGCCGTCACCCGCGCCCGATCAGGAACACCTGGGGGTCGCTGTCCGCGTTCCCGGCGGTCGTCGGGTCCGAGCAGACTTCCACCACGGCCGCCGCGCCCGTCTCGTCGGCGTCACGGTGGATGCCGACGCACATCCCGTCGCCCGTCTCGGGGCGCAGCCGCCAGCCGTCGGTGTCCTCGGCTCGCTCGATGCCGAACCGCTGGGAATCGGCCGCACAGTCGTTCCAGGGTTCGGGCATGCTCTTGAAGGTTCCGTCACGCAGGACGGTGAGGCAGCCCTTGCCGTGCCGGGGGGTGATCCCACTGGACGCGGTAGAAGCCGTCGTCCACCCGCAGGAGGTGGGTACTCGGGGGAACGGCCTGATCACAGGGCCGCTGAACCGCCACCACCTTGACTTCGCCCCGCCTGCGCACCTCCCCTTCGGTCAGACACCACTCCGGTGCCCGTGCGGGTCGTATGCGTGCCGGGCCTGGCGCGGGGCCCGGGAACACCGGGGTGGTCACCGGGTTCGTGAACGTCTCCGACGGCTCCTTGTCCTTGTCGTCGGAGGCTGGTGTGCCTCCGTCCTACGGCAGCAGCACCAGGGCGCCGACCACGAGGAGGGCGACCGCGCCGAGAGAGGCGACGGCGGCGAGGTGGGTCCTGCGGAAGCGGCTGCCGCCGCCGGTCGGCGGATGCCCGTTCCGGCCGTCGGCCGTGGCGGCGCCGGACACTTCCCGGCCGTGCCGATCCGAGACGGAGGCGGACTCGGACCCGAACCGGACGGACCGGAGCCGGACTCGGAGCCGGACTCGGAGCCGGACTCGGCGGCGGGCGCGGCGGCGGGCGCGGGCTGGGACGCGATCCGTTCCCGTGCCTCCAGCCATGCGGCCACGTCCTGTCCGGCGCCGCACGCCCGTACCAGCACCGCGACGACCTCCGCGCGGGGCAGCGTGTCCCGTCGCAACATGTCCGCCACGGTGCTGCGCGCCAACACGTCTCCGTGCTCGGCAGCGCGCTGCTCCAGCCGGCGGAAGGTCAGTCCGCTGTGCTTCTTGAGCCGACGCAGCAGGGCGACGCACTCGGCCCTGGTCCGCGCCGTCCCGGGATCCAACTCCCCCCATGATCGCCATGTGGTCATGGTGATCCCGGCCTTCACGGACGACACCCCCGCCCCGGCCACACCGAACGCCCGGCCGGAAGATCCGGACAAGCCGCTGACCAGCCCGGACAGCCGTACGGCTGTCCGGGACACCGAAAGCCATTGCCGGAAGGGATCCCGTCCCTCCAGGCTCGGTTGCTGTCGCGGCGGCCGGCCTCACGACGGGGGAGGAGGACCGGCCGCCGCGCCCTGCCACCCCACCCGACCATCGGACAGGAGTCGTCCCATGCCCACACCCATGCCCATGCACCGCCCGCGTGCCCGTCGGCTCTTACCGGCCACCACCCTCACCACCGCCATCGGCACCGCGCTGCTGCTCGCCGGCATGGCCGAGCCGAGCTGGGGCGCCACCGCCGCCAAGTACCCGGGACAAGTCAAGTGTCCCAAGGGCGACTACCAGTTGTGCATCACCGGCGGCCCGGGCGGCTTCACCATCAGCGGCAGGACGTTCTCCGGCCGCGCCAACGCGATCCTGCTGAGGAACGTCTCGAACGTCACGGTCAGCGGAAACACGTTCAAGAACCTCAGCGGTTCCACCGGATACGCCGGCGTCCATGTGAAGAACTCCTCCGGCGTCGTGATCCGGAAGAACACCTTCTCCGGGCTGCGCAACGGCGGGAAGATGCACGGCGTCTACTTGGTGCAGACCTCGGGCAGCAGTATCACCGGCAACAAGTTCTCGTCGATCACCGGCGACCCCGTACGGATCAGGGACGGCAGCCGGAACAACACCGTGAGCGGGAACACCTTCACCAAGTCCGGCCAGTACGCCATGTTCAGCGAGTGGGGCCGGCTGGAGAAGGGCGAGGCCTGCGGTCGCGGCAACGTCTTCAAGAGCAATAAGTACGGAACCGGCTACTCCGGCAAGCGGCTCCCGCTGATCAAGTGGGGTGGCAGGGGCGGCGGCAGCACCGGCCTCAAACTCACCTGGAACCACTGCAAGAAGGCAAGCATCGTCAACAAGGGCGGCAACACCAAGCTTTAGAACCGATGTTGACGGCGCGCATACGATGGAGAGGAAACGCATCAACGCCCCGCCCCAGGCTGTGCGCCGGGTGGGCCGGACGGGGGAAGAAAGGTGCGTGCCCGATGATGGTCGGGCTCCTCTCCACGGTTACTGCCGCGCTCTACGGGGGCACGGTCTCGGTCCTCGCTCTCACCGCCACCTTCGCCCGGCGCCGCACACTGCGGCATGAAGCGCGCCGCACCCTGGCCGTCCTGGTGCCGGGGAGGGCCGTGGAGCCGCCGCACGCAGGCGAGGTGACGGCAGACCCGAACGGCTAGGAGACGCGGGGCCACCAGGTTCTGGGAATCACCGGCCGTCGCGGCGGCGGCGCCACGGCGAACGTACTCCCGCCGGGCGGCCCTCGCCGTCCTGTGCGCCGGAACGCTGATGACGGCCCTGCCGTCACCGTCGCCATACCGGCCATCCAGAACGACCTCGGGTTCAGTGCCACCGGGCCGGCGTGGGTCGTCAACGCCCGTCTCGTCCCGTTCGGCGGCTTGCTGCCGAACGGGCGGCTCGGTGATCGCGGTGGAGCCGACGGCCGATCCCGTCGGCTCCACCGTTTCCCCCGCCCTCTCCCCCAAGGAATGCTCTCGTGAACGCCGAGAACGCGCCGCGGCTCCACAGTCACAAGGACTACCCGGCACTCCAGATGGGCCAGTACTCCACGGACGGCGTCTCGGGCGGCATGACTTTCAAGCGGCGGTACACCGACGGCGGCACCGACAGCTTCGCGCTCGTCACCCTGACCAGCTCGGCGACGTGCACGGGCGTCCCGAACGGCACCTACCGTGATGCCGTCACCGGTGACACCAGGGCCGTCTCGAACGGTTCCCTGACCGTGAGGGCCCCGGGCAAGGGCAACCTCCGGGTGTACGTCCTCGACGGTCCCGGAAAGATCGGAACGGACGGGCCTTACCTGAAGTAGGCGGCATCGGGGACCGACGGGGCCGCCCGGGACAACTCGGTTGGGTCCGCGCGCCGTTCAGGATCTGCGCTCAGCCCCGCGTAGCGTCCGCGCTCAGCCCCGCGCCGCGATCGCGGCCAGCCGCCGGGCCTGTGCGCGGGTGGTGCGGGCGATCTCGTCCTCGTCGGCCGTGCGCAGCCGGCCGCCCTCCACGATCTGGCGGCCGTTGACGAACGACGCCGTGACCGGCGCCGGCGCGCCGAGGACCAGCGCGGCCACCGGGTCGGCGATGGAGGCGTGGGCGAGGGTGTCCACCCGCCACAGCACCAGGTCGGCGAGCTTGCCCGGCTCCAGTGAGCCGATCTCCGCAGTCCGGCCCAGGACCTGGGCGCCTCCGTGGGTTCCCAGACGCAATGCCTGACGTACCGTCAGAGCGGCCTCGCGGTGCGGGCCGAGGCGGCCCACGAGCAGGGCGTTGCGCAGTTCGGTGTGCAGTTCGCCGGACTCGTTGGACGCGGTGCCGTCCACGCCGAGGCCGACCGGGACTCCGGCGGCCAGCAGGTCGGGAACGCGGGCGATCCCGGCGGCGAGGCGGGCGTTGGAAGAGGGGCAGTGGGCGACGCCCGTCCCGGTGCGGGCGAAGGCGGCGATGTCGGAGTCGTTCATGTGGACGCAGTGCGCCATCCACACGTCCTCGCCGAGCCAGCCGGTGGACTCGAAGTAGTCGGTCGGGCCCATCCCGAACAGTTCGTGGCAGAACTTCTCCTCCTCCACGGTCTCCGACCCGTGCGTGTGCAGGCGCACACCGAGGCTGCGCGCCAACTGTGCTGACTGTCGCATCAGTTCGGTGGAGACGGAGAACGGGGAGCAGGGTGCCACAGCGACCTGGGTCATGGCGCCGAAGGAGGTGTCGTGATGCTGCCGGACGGTCTCCTCGGTCGCGGCGAGGGCGTCCTCGATCGTCTCCACGGCGAAGTCCGGGGGCAGGCCGCCGTCCCCCTCACCGCGGTCCATCGAACCGCGGGCCAGGGTGAAGCGGACGCCCATGTCACGGGCGGCGCGGAGGACGGCGCCGGACAGGTCGCCGGAGCCGCGCGGGAACACGTAGTGGTGGTCCATGGCGGTGGTGACACCGCCGCGGGCCATCATCGCGAGGGAGCCCCGGGCGGCGGCGTGCACCATCGGCTCGTCGAGGCGCGCCCAGGTCGGGTACAGCGCGACGAGCCAGTCGAACAGGTTCCGGTCGGTGGCCAGGCCCCGGGTGAGCCACTGGTAGAAGTGGTGGTGGGTGTTGACCAGACCGGGCGTGGCCAGGTGCCCGGTGGCATCGATGCGGCGGACGACGTTCTCCAGGCCCTCGGGGGCCCTGCCCTCACCGAGCGACTCGATGCGGTGGCCGGCGAGGACGAGGTACCCGGAGGCGTACTCGGTGTCCTTCGCGTCGACGGTCGCGATCGCGCAGTTCTCGATGACGATGCGCTGGACTGCTTCCATGGGTCCGTCTCTCCAGATCGTCCTTGTTCTCAGAGGTTGGTGAGGTCCGCCGGGATGAGCGCCTCGCAGCCGTCGCGCAGGATCGTGGCTTCGATCAGGCCGTAGGGGCGGTCGGCGGCGAAGTACACGGCGCCGTCCGCGCTGTCGTTGTCGAGCCCGAAGGGTTCCAGGTCCACCTGGAAGTGGTGGCTGTTGGGGAGGGAGAAGCGGACCTCGTCTATCTCCTCACGGTGCTCGATGATCTGCGCGCCCATCCGGTACATCGTCTGCTGCAGGGACAGGGAGTACGTCTCGGCGAAGGCCTGGAGCAGGTGCTGCTTCGTCCGCTCGTAGGACGTCTCCCAGTCGGGCATCGGGTGCCCGTCGTCGGTCCAGTTGAACCGCCATCGGGCGGCGACCGAGGTGGCGAGGATGCGGTCCCGGGTCTCCTTCAGGGTCGTGTACCCGTCCTTGACGAAGCCGTGGAACTCGGAGTCGGTGGAGTTCAGCACCGTCAGGTCCTTCAGGCCCGAGACGACCTCCCACCGCCCGCCGTCGTAGGTGACCTGCGTGAGCCGGGTCTCCTGGCCCTTGCGGACGAAGGAGTGCTCGCCGCGCTCCCGCCGGTGGGCGGGGGAGGTCGCGATCCTGTCCCAGGCGTACTCCTCGACACGGATGCGGGCCCGGTGGATGGGCTCCTGGGAGGTGACGAAGTGCCGGGCGAGGTGGATGCCGAACTGCTCGGCGGACTCGATGCCGTGCTCCTTGGCGAAGGCGAACACGGTGTTCTTGGTGGTGTCGGTCGGCAGGACGTTGGCGTTGGAGCCGGAGTGGTGGACGTCCTCCATGTCTCCGGACAGGGCGACGGAGACGTTCAGGTCCTTGATGTGGTGGGTGGCACCGTCGCGCGTGATCCTGACGACGCGGTTCTCCGCTTTGCCGTACTGGTTCCGGCCGAGAATCGTGGGCATGTCTGCTAGCTCCCTCGGTATACGGAGTAGCCGAACGGGTTGAGCAGCAGCGGTACGTGGTAGCGCTCGCCCGGTACGACGGCGAACGTGACCGCCACCTCCGGGAAGAACGCTACGGTGCCGCTGTCCCGATGCGCGGGGGCGTCCTGCTGTGCCTCGGCTCGCCCGTCGGTGACCTGTGGCTCGAAGTACGGCTCCACGGCGAAGTCGAGCCGTACGTGGGTGGTGCCCTCCGGCAGCGCCGGGAGGTCCTTGCAGCGCCCGTCCGCGTCGGTCGCGGAGCCGCCGAGCGCCTGCCAGTGCGCCTCCCTGCCCGAGCGGGCGGAGAGCTGGACGGCTACGCCCCCGGCGGGGCGGCCGACGCTGGTGTCCAGGATGTGCGTGGAGACGGAAGCGGTGGTCTCGGTGCTCATACGGGCACTGCTCCTAGGGATGTCGGGGCTGTCGGTCCGCTTCGACCAGCCGGGCCAGGCGTATGCGGTTGATCCTCCCCAGCTCGGTTCGGGCGGTCTCGCGTTCACGCTCCGGCGTGTTGCCCAAGCGTTCTTTGGCCGCGTCGCGCATCTGCTCGCCGGTCCGGCCGGTGGCGCAGATGAGGAACACATGGCCGAACTTCTCCTGGTGGGCGAGGTTCAGCTCGAGCATCTCCGCCTTGAGGCGGTCCGGCGCGGAGGCCATGCCGCTCTGCTCCCGTGCCGAGGCCGGGTCACCGGGCCGGGGTCCGCCGATCGGCGGGTGCCCGGCCATCGCCTCGTCGAGGTCCGCCGTGGTCAGCCCGCTCGTGGCGGCGTCGGCGGCGGCGTACAGATCGCCGACGGTCGGGTACGGGCGGCCGGCGAGCAGTCGCCGGGCCCACGCCGTGGAGGCGCACACCTCGTGGAGGGCGGCAAGGGCCGCGCTCTCCTCCAGGTCGTTGAAGCGGGCCAGGCCCTGCGGTGTGGAAGCGGATGTCACGGAAGCCTCCCCCGGCCGGGACCGGCCATCCTGTGGAACGAGCGTGCGAACAGCTAACGCCGCCCCGGGCCGCTACGTCAACAGTTTGTTGAAGAACGGGAGGGGCAGGCGGCCCTCGCAGACCGGCCGCAGGCCCGTCCGGCCCCATCAGGAACCAGGCAGAAGCTCACCGGAAGCCCTTCAGGGGGCTTCCAGGGGACTTTCAGGAGCTCTTCTCCCGGTTGAGGTAGTTGTAGACGGTGAAGCGGCTGACGCCGAGCGCGCCCGCCACCGTCTCGACGCCGTGCCGGACGGCGAAGGCGCCGCGCGCCTCCAGACTCCGTACGAGCTCCTGCTTGGCCCTGCGGTCCAGGTCGGCGAGGGGCCTGCCCTGCCGGCGCTCCAGGGCGGCGAGGATGTGATCAAGGGAGTCGGCGAGCTGGGGCAGGCGCACGGCGACGACGCCGGCGCCCTCCCAGGCGAGGACGACGTCGTCGGGACCGGCCTCGTCGGGCGGGAGCAGTCGCCCGCCCATGGCGTCGACGAGCGGCTTGACGGCGGCGATGAACGCCTCGTCCGCCCTGCCGCTCATCCCTCGGCCTCCGCGATCACGTTGACCTGGAGCGAGACCCGGGTCGCGCCGGCCTCCAGGCTTCGGCGCAGCAGGGCGTCCACGGCGGCGAGGACCACGTCGGCACCGCCCTCCGCGGTGTTCCCGAACGGCCCGACGTCCACCGAGTCCAGCGCGGCCCCCTCCACGACCTCCCGGGCCACCACCGCATGCGCGGGCGCCTCGTCCAGATCGAAGGGCTCGGTCGTGAACTCCACTCTCAATCGCACTGCGCCCCCAGAAAACGCCTCTGACCTGCATTTTTACCCGGATCACCCACCGCGGTGGCACATCAGGGCACAACAGGGATGCATCAGTCGACTGCTTCACCACCGCGATGCACCCCGGGCCCATCAATTTCACCGGGACGGAGACACTTCGTCCACCACGAGGTGACCCTAACCGACCAGCACATCCCTCCACCCTGCACGTGGCCAAGCCGCCCGCGCAGCGCCACAGCCCAATAGCTGGTCGTCCTACGTCCGGCCGCCCAGTCGAGCGCGCACCGGCCCGTCGGCTCAAAGGGTCGTGCGCCAGGCGATCTGCCCGCTGGAAGGGCCATCGCGTAATCAGTGAGAGTCGGAGCGCCTGCTCCTCAGCACGAACGGAACCCCGGCTGGAACACGACACCCGGGGGCGGGACGCCGTGGGCACCCGGTTTCAGGACGTCCCCAGGGCCCCCGAGGTGGCGGTCGTCGTGAAGCCGCGTCCTCACGCGCGAGAACCCGACGGCGTGCACCGGTGCGCCGAGGCGATGAGACAGCCAGGACTGCGGGTCGATCCTTACCGGCCGTTTCTCCGCCAGGATGATCGCTCTCCGGACGCTGACGGACGAGGCGGCCTTCCCCAGCAACGCCACCTACTACCGAAGCCTGGCCCAGGAAGCCCTCGGCCCGCGGATCGACGAGCGCTACCAGTTGCGGTTCGTCGACCACGTCCATGTCGCCCGGCCGCAGGAGCCCGACTCCCACGTCCTGAGTACACCCAGAAATGGAGTCGACCTACAACCGGCACCGGCCTCAGCCCCGCAATGCGGGTGAGAAGCCCGTATAGCGGGGACCTACAGGAACTCGTCCTTTGACATCCTCCCCCTCTTGAAAGAGGGGGAGTCCAACCCGGGTGGGTCGAGGTTCACGAGCGCTCGAGCGGCCGGTGGCCGCTGTCACCCCTCCGGCACCGACTGCACGCCGGGGGCGAGGGATCCCGCCCTGTCCTGCCGCGACGTTGACCGCTGCGTTCTCATCCGCGTTACAGGTGAACCCGCAGGACACACAGACGAACTCGGCTTGGCTCTTGCGCGAGTCCTTCGCGATCCATCCACAGGCACTGCACCGCAGCGAGGTGTAGGGGGCGGGCACGTCCTCGACCCGGCCCGGGGCCTTCTCCCCGGTACGGCGGCGCAGCAGGCCCCAGCCCTGGGCGAGGACCGCCCGGTTCAGCCCGGCCTTCTGGCGGACGTTCCTACCCGGCAGCTCGACGGTTCCCTTCGCCGAGCTGGTCATGGTCGTGATGTTCAGCTTCTCGAACCGGATCAGACGGCAGGTGCGGGCGAGCAGGTGCGGGCGAGCATGGTGGAGGTCTTCTCGCACCAGTCCTTGCGCCGGTCCGCCTCCCGGGCCTTGAGCCCGGCCACCTTCGCGTACTCGGCGGCCTTGGCCTCGCTGCCCCTGGGAGCGCGGGCCGCCCGGCGCTGGTGCTTGCGGACCTGCACCCCGGTTTCCAGTGCGCGTGCTGCTCAACGGCCAGGTTCCACACGTACCGGGCGTGCGCGCAGTGCCCGAGCATGACGCCCGCCTGCTCACCCGTCGGGTACATCCGGAAACGTGGCATGCCGCCCAACGTAGTCCCGCCCCTCGCTCGCCTCTTCGTATCCGGCCCTGCTCACCCGAACGAGCGACCGACCCCCGCCACCACTCCCAGCCGCGCACCATCACACCCCTGCCATCACCAAGCCCGCCACCGTCCTCTTCCGGGACGCCGCATCGCCCCGAAGGCGATGCGGCTCCTCCTGCCCCGCTCCGCGGGAACGGTCATTCACCCCGGCCCTGAAGGACCGGGCACCCTGCCCGGCAAGAGAGGCGGAGCAGCCCGCCAGGAACGCCTCGGCTAACGTCAGGGTATGAGCCATCCGCACCCCGAACTAAAAGCCGCCCCGCCACTGCCCGAAGGAGGGCTGAGGGTCACCGCCTTGGGCGGCCTGGGCGAAATCGGCCGCAACATGACCGTCTTCGAACACGCCGGCAAGCTGCTCGTCGTGGACTGCGGGGTGCTGTTCCCCGAGGAGACGCAGCCCGGGGTCGACGTGATCCTGCCCGACTTCACGTCGATCAGGGACCGTCTGGACGACATCGCGGCCATCGTCCTGACCCATGGACACGAGGACCACATCGGGGGCGTGCCCTATCTGCTGCGTGAGCGGTCCGACATTCCCGTCGTCGGGTCGAAGCTGACGCTGGCGTTCCTGGAGGCCAAGCTCAAGGAGCACGGCATCCGGCCGCGGACGGTACGGGTGAAGGAAGGCGACCGGCGGAGCTTCGGCCCCTTCGACTGCGAGTTCGTCGCGGTCAACCACTCCATCCCGGACAGCCTCGCCGTGGCGATCCGTACCGGCGCCGGGCTGGTGCTGCACACCGGTGACTTCAAGATGGACCAGTTCCCCCTCGACGACCGCATCACCGACCTGCGCGCCTTCGCTCGCCTGGGCGAGGAGGGCGTGGATCTGTTCCTCACCGACTCGACCAACGCCGAAGTGCCCGGCTTCACCACCTCCGAGCGGGAACTGAATCCGGCGATCGAGCAGGTGATGCGTACCGCGCCCCGGCGGGTCATCGTCTCCAGCTTCGCCAGCCATGTGCACCGCATCCAGCAGGTCCTGGACGCCGCCCACCAGCACGGCCGCAAGGTGGCGTTCGTGGGCCGCTCGATGGTCCGCAACATGGGCATCGCCCGCGAGCTGGGTTATCTGAAGGTCCCCTCCGGTCTGGTCGTGAGCACGAGGGAACTGGAGAAGCTCCCCGACCACCGGATCACCCTGGTCTGCACGGGATCGCAGGGCGAACCGATGGCCGCGCTGTCGCGGATGGCCAACCGCGACCATCAGATCCGCATCGGCGAGGGCGACACGGTCCTGCTCGCCAGTTCCCTGATCCCCGGCAACGAGAACGCCATCTACCGGGTGATCAACGGGCTGACCCGGTGGGGCGCCCACGTCGTCCACAAGGGCAACGCCAAGGTGCACGTCTCCGGGCACGCCAGCGCCGGCGAACTCGTCTACTGCTACAACATCGTCAAGCCCCGCAACGTCATGCCCGTCCACGGCGAGTGGCGCCATCTGCGGGCCAACGCCGCCCTCGCCATCCGCACCGGAGTCGCCCCCGAACGGGTCGTCGTCGCCGAGGACGGGGTCGTCGTCGACCTCGTCGACGGGCGTGCGTCCATCACCGGCAAGGTGCCCGCGGGCAACGTCTACGTGGACGGCATGGAGGTCGGCGGCGCAACCGAGGCATCCCTCAAGGACCGCCTCACCCTGGCCGAGGAAGGCGTGGTCACGGTCGTGGCGATCGTGGACGCCGACACCGGCGCGCTGGCCGAGGCACCCGACTTCCTGGCCCGCGGCTTCGTCCACGACGAGACCACGTTCGAACCCGTCGTCCCCCTCATCGAGAAGACGCTGGCCACCGCCGCCGAGGAAGGTATCGGCGACGCACACCAGCTCGAACAGCTCGTCGCCCGCGCCGTTGCCAACTGGGCGTTCCGCACCCACCGCCGCAAACCCCTCATCATCCCCGTCATCATCGACGCCTGACCGGACCGCGCCCCGTATCACCACGGGCGCGGCCTGCCGGGCGCCACCTCGGCGGCACCCCTGTGCCCAACGGACATCAGAAAGGTGGACGGATGAGTCCGCGCTTCGAGGAGCTCGACTGGCAGGAGACACCGATCGGTGAGATCAGTCTGCGACGGCGCCGTCATCCGGTCTCGGGCGAGGAGGTGTACGAGGTCAAGCTCGGCGACGAGTTCTTGATGTCCAGCCTCTTCACCGCCGGCGAGATCGCGCTGGCGGAGCTGGGTCTGGCCGAGCTGGCGAACACCGAACTGGACGTCGCCGTCGGCGGGCTGGGGCTCGGATACACGGCCCGGGCAACACTGGACGACCCCCGGGTCCGCAGGCTCACGGTGATCGACGCACTCGCGGAAGTCATCGACTGGCACCAGCGGGGCCTGGTCCCCCTCGGGACCGGGCTCGCGTCGGATCCCCGGTGCCGCCTGGTCCACGGCGATTTCTTCGCGAGGGCCGGCGGCACCGACGGACTGGACCCGGAGGAACCCGACCTCCGATTCCACGCCATCCTGCTGGACGTCGACCACTCGCCGCGCGATGTGCTCCACCCGCGCCACGCCGCGCTCTACCGGCCGCCCGGGCTCCGTTCTCTCGCCGGGCATCTCCGTCCCGACGGCGTATTCGCCCTGTGGTCGAACGATCCCCCCGACGAACAGTTCCTCTCCGCCCTCACCGAGGTCTTCGCGGAGTCGGCGGCACATGTCGTCGAGTTCACCAACCCCCTGCAGGGCGGTACGTCGGCCAACACCGTCTATGTGGCCGGCACGAAAACAGGCGCGTATTAAAAGGATCCACGGGCCGCCCGGGTCGCTTTCCCCGTCGGGTGGCCTTTCCTCCGGAGGCAGCGGACCGCGGGCGAACTCGTCGGGCCGGTATGCGCAGACGCCCCGGCCCGCATACCGAAGGCCGCCTGCCCTGCCACTCCGTGATCAGCCGGGTTACCCGGTGATCCGGGGGACACGCAGCGGCTCGGCACGTACCTCGAAGCCACCGCGGCCGTCGAACCGCACCTCGTGCACCGCATCGAACCCGGCTTCCGTCGAGGGCTTGCGGAGCTGTCTCAGCGTGGCCAGGACGCCGATGTCCGGGACGCGGGCACGGCCCTCGCGTGCGGCGTTGCGCCGCAGCGAGCCGGTCACGTCCGGTGGGAACCAGTACGCCGTCGCAGTGGCACCGTGGGCGTGGGCCAGTTCCACCAGCGGGGTCCACTCCCGCGGTGACGGGTTGGTGTTGTCCACGGCCACCGGCCGCCCGGCGGCCAGGTGCTCGTCCACCAGCCGCATCTGCCGCCGCTGCTTGTTGCGGGCGCCCCGTGGGAACAGGTCCTTGCTGACCACCGTGTACCGGCCGGACAGGCGCTGGTCGAAGAAGGTGGACTTCCCGGACGCCTGAAGTCCGACGAACACGGCCACGTCCGTTCCCGTCGTCATACGGCCACGATGCCACGCCGTCCGGTGAGGTCCGACCAGCACCGGAGGCCGGCTCCTGGAAGCGGAGCTCCCGCTGGACCGCGCTCGCCGCATGTGCCGGAGGCTCTTGCCCCGGGCCACGGCGAGGGCCGCACAGACACCCACCGCCTGCCCGGTGGCCATCGAGACCGGCATGACGGGGGCGATCCGTGCGACTCGCAGCGGCGGCGCGCCTCGCTGTCGCAAAGGATCCCGCCCCTCCGAGCACGGGCACAGAAGCCGCCGGGCGCTCGGAGATGCGCTCCCTGCGCACGTCTTCCCGCCCGACGACTTCCGCATCGGGACGGATGCCGGCGTGTGTCACCGCTGACCGGCCCCCCGCGATTGCGTCGCCCCGGGTGCTCGAAGGGCGGGCCTGCAACGTGACCGGGCCGTCAGCCGACGGCAGGGCCTGCCTTCTCGGTGCCGGACAGGTGAGCCAGGAACTCATGACAGCGAGCTGCGCGTTGCGAGTCCTGTTCCATGACGTTCCGGAAGAAGTCGGCGATCTCCTTCCGGTCGGCGTTCTCCGCGTCGCGCACGTACTGCCCGTAGTCGTGTCCCGCCTTCAGCGAGTGGTACTGCACGGAGATGAGGTCGTACACGACGTCACTGAATCCTGTTTCACCCGTTGCCACGAGCCCTCCTGAACGTGTGAGAACCAGGTCGGAGGGCCGGATATCACGTCCTCTCCGACTGAAACCGGGCCCAACCCTCTGTCGGTGCGGCCTGACATTGTGCAGGTGGACAGCGTCCACGGGGGCGCCGACGTCACCTGGCCCTGGCCGGCACTCCCTTTGCTCGCTGAGACGCGCCTGTGCGGGTTCTTCCGTTCACCTCGTCCGTCCCGGCAGGCCACCCCTCGCGCAGCACACCGGTCCTCCAGCCCGGAAGGCAGGCGCCCGTTGAACACCGGCAGCTGCGTCGAGCCCCCGACGCCCGGGGCACGTCAGGCTCCTCGTCGGTCCGGTGCTCGACTCGATCGCCCTCGTGCCGGTCGTCATCGGACTGCCTGACCACACCCCGCCGGGCCCCCGCCTCCTCGGCTTCGAGTGGGGCATCGCCGACCTGGGTCGTCCTCAGCCTCCTCGCGGCCGCACCTGGCGAAACGTGTCTCGCTGTCCGGAGCGGGCAGAACCGGCCCGCCCCTGTCGGCTGAGCCTCGGATGCCCCCTCCGGGGCAGGGAAGGACACCGCCCGGTGGGGCGGAAATGACTGAGCCTCTGCCGTCAGGGGTGAGGCGGGCCGCCTCGTGAGGCCGTCAGGGTGATGTACGGCCGTGCGTGCTCGGCGCTTCGGCGGTGTGTGCCCGCTGGAAGGTCCCGTAGAGGAGCCACAGGGACGGGATCAGCAGGATGGCGCCGCAGGCGAGGACGATGAGGCAGGCGGAGAGCACGGCGGGCTGGGAGGCGGCTCGGTCCACGGTAAGGCTGCCGATCAGCATGGCGGGGTACTGGGCCGCGCCCCACGCCCACAGGATCGCGGCGACAGCCAGCGCAGCCGCTCCGCGCGCCACGACATGGCGCCGCCGGGCGAGCAGGCCGAGGCCCACGACACCGCTGACCGTGCTGAGCAGGACCAGCGGCAGCGCCCGGTGGGTGAGCCCGTGGAAGAGCTGGGGGGCGTCCGCGCGCAGCACGGCGATGCCGACCAGGGCGACGGCTCCGCTCGCCAGTCCGCTCGCCACGGCCCGTCGGGCGAAGGCCCGCGCCAGCTCGGGATCGCCCTCGCGGTCGGCGTCCGCGCACAGATAGACGGCAGCGAGATGGGCGCAGGCCAGGACCGCCAGGACGCCGCCGAGCGCGGAGGTGGGGTTGAGCCAACTGGTGATCACATCACCCCGGGCGAGCCCGGCCGGTACCCGGCCGGAGGCGACTCCACCGGCGACAGCGCCGAGGAAGAACGGGGTGACCAGCGAGGACACGGCGAAGCACGCACCGAAGAGCCGACGCTGCCACAGCTCGGTGCTGGCCTTGCGGAAGGCGAAGGCGGCGCCGCGGGCGATGATGCCGAGCGCGGCGAGGGTCAGCGGCAGGTAGAGGGTGGACATCACGGCGGCGAAGACCGGTGAGAACCCGGACCAGAGCAGCACGACGACGAAGATGAGCCAGACGTGGTTGGCCTCCCAGATCGGTCCGATGCTGTGCTCGATCAGCCGCCGTTGGGGGGCGCCCCGGCGCGCGCCGCCGGCGAGCAGGTCCCACACACCGGCGCCGAAGTCGGCGCCTCCGAACAAGGCGTAACAGGTCAGCCCGACCCACATGACGGCGAGGGCGGTGTCGGCGAGCACGGGACCTCCATGGCAGACGTCGTTCGTGAGGACGGCGGTGGAGGAGTCGAGATGAGAGCCCCGGGGACCGGATCGGTCCGGCGAGCCGAGGACGGTGTCCCGGTCAGACCACGGGATACTCCCGCACATCCGCCTCCTGGGGTGCGGCCGGAATGGCCGTACCACGTGCCAGACGGCGGAGCACGTAGACCGTGGCGGCGGTCATGGCGGTGTACACCACCAGCACCAGCCACAGCCCCACCATCAGGCCGGGCGCCGGATTGACGGCGTCCCGTACGCTCATCACCCCCCAGACGATCCACGGCTGCCGGCCCAGCTCGGTGACGCTCCAGCCGCTCTCCAGCGCGACCACGGAAGCCGGACCGGCGAGTGCGACGAGCACCAGCAGCAGGCGGCTCCCGCGCCGGTCGAGGAGTTCGCCGCCGGAGCGCCGGGTGCGCCACCACGCCAGGAACAGCCACAGGCCGAGGGCCAGCAGGAAGAAGCCGACGGCGACCATGAGGTCGAAAGCCCAGTGCACACCGGTGACGGGGGGCCACTGGCTGCGGGGCACCTGGTCCAGTCCTTTCACCACCGTGTCCGTCCGGTATCCGATCAGCAAGGAGAGCCCGTCGGGGATCTCCAGCCCGTGCTTCAGTCCGTCCTGTCCGGCGACACCGCCGATGGTGAGCGGGATGTGGGAGCCGGTGCGGTACACGCCCTCGATGGCCGCCAGTTTCACCGGCTGGTAGTCGGCCAGGAATCGGGCGACCCAGTCGCCCACGACGATCTGGAAGGGCGCGACCACTGCCCCGACGGTGAACGGGATGGCGAAGCCCGCCTTGTGGTAGGCGTCGCGCCGGCCTCGCAGCAGGGCAACGGCGTACACGGCGGCGGTCAGGAACGAGGCCACCATGAACGCTGCGAGGATCATGTGCACGGTCTGCGGCGGGCTCGCCGGGTTCAGCATCGCCGCCCAGGGATCCACATGTACGACCTTGCCGTCGCGCAGGGTGAATCCGCGGGGCTGGTTCATCCAGGCGTTCGCGCAGACGACGAAGAACGCGGAGGCGGTGCCCGCGATCACGATGGGGATGCCCGTCAGCAGGTGCCTGCGCGGCGGCAACCGGTCCCAGGCGTACAGATAGATGCCGAGGAAGATGGCCTCGATGAAGAACGCGATGCCCTCCAGTGCGAAGGGCAGCCCGATGACCTGACCGAAGCGTCCCATGAGGCCGGGCCACAGCAGCCCCATCTCGAAGCTGAGGATCGTACCGGACACCGCGCCCACCGCGAACAGCACGCCCATGGCCCGCGCCCAGCGCCGGGCCAGCAGTTTCAGCGCCGCGTCGTTCCTGCGGATGCCCAGCCACTCGGTGAGGAGGGTGAGCGCGGGCAGGCCCACGCCGAGGCAGGCCACCACGATGTGCCAGGCCAGGGAGAAGCCCATCTGCGCCCGCGCCGCCGACAGGTCCCCCTCTGTCGCAGCGCGTGCCAGGACCACTACGGGCCACGGAGCGGAGCCAACAACAAGGGCGTTCACAAGCACTCTCCCGCGTGCTTGAAGGACTATCACCGCAGGCTGCCCCCAGCATCGCCGGCACCGGCCCACGGCCATTCCGGGATACCCCTCACACTTCTCGGCAAACCAGCCAGAGGCATGAATGGCCGGCTGCCCTGAACGCGCCGCCCCCACTCGGACGACGTGGCGTCGTACGCCATGAGGGGAGCTCGATCCGGAATTCACCCGGCCACGGCGCGAGCTCGGCCTGCCGCGCCACCGCACGCAGAACCCCCGCCGTAGCAGACCAGCGGGGGATTCCTCGTCCCACGCGCTCGCACAGGCCTCACCAACTGTGCCGACTTCCTCGGACAGCAGGGCCCTGACCTGCGATTAAGCCCCTGGCCTGGATCAGTCGAACCGCACAGGACGCCGCCTACAACCTGTGCCGAGTCGGACCGATGCCGCATCGGCTGCAAGGCGTCCCTCACTCACCTCCCCACAGGGCACATCCAGGGCACACGTGCCTGGAAAACGCCGCGAAGCGACGAGAGCAAGTGAGGGGAGTTTCTGCAGGTCAACACGGATCGGGGCGCGTTTCCGCAGGTCAGAGCCGCGCCACAGGACTTCACTCGCCATCGCACACGCTCAACCCAGCCACTCCGATCGCTCCCCCGCACGGGCCGGGAGCACCCCGGCCCGAGCCCCGGGAGCCGGGCGGGGGCGAACGGGCAGGGGCGCGCAGGCCGGGCCCGGCAAGCCTTAGGCCTCCCCGCACTCTTGCCGCCCGCTCCCCTTGACAGCCCCCGAGTTCCACGGGCAACCTTCCATCAGATAGAAGAAACTTTCCATAATGCGGAATCCAAGGACCGATTGACGTGATCGGAAGGGAGTGCGGCCCCGATGCCACCAGGTGCTGAGTGGAGTGCCGCCGCAGACCAGCGCTTCGCCGTCAACCTGTCGATCCTCTTCACCGAACTCCCGCTCCCGGAGCGCCCCGCGGCAGCCGCCGCGGCCGGCTTCACCGCGGTCGAGCTGTGGTGGCCCTGGACCGACCCGCCGACACCCGCACGGTCCGAACTCGACGGGCTGAAAAAGGCGATCGAGAACGCCGGCGTCCGGCTCACCGGCCTGAACTTCTACGCCGGACGGCTCCCCGGCCCCGACCGCGGCGCCCTGTCGCTCCCGGGTGAGGAGTCGGAGCGGTTCCGCGCCCATGTCGATGTGGCCGCGGACTTCGCCGATGCCCTCGGCTGTACGGCCCTCAACGCGCTGTACGGCAACCGCGTCGAGGGTGTGGATCCGGCCGAGCAGGACGCGCTCGCCCTGGAGAACCTCGTCCTCGCCGCCCGCGCCGCCGACCGGATCGGCGCGATGCTGCTGATCGAGGCGCTGAACCGGCCCGAGTCGCCGCGGTACCCGCTGGTGTCGGCCCCGGCGGCGGTGGAAGTCGTCGACCGGGTGAACGCGGCCACGGGGCTGGGCAACGCCCGGTTCCTGATGGACCTGTACCACCTGGCCATGAACGGCGAGGACCTGCCGGCGGTGATCGAGCGGTACGCCGCGAGGACCGGCCATGTGCAGATCGCCGACAGCCCCGGCCGCGGCGCCCCCGGCACGGGCGTGCTCCCGCTGGAGGACCTCCTCGGCCGCCTGCGCACCGCGGGCTACACGGGCCGGGTCGGCCTGGAGTACAAGCCCGGCGACCGGCCGAGCGCGGAGGCCTTCGACTGGCTGCCCCGCGAGGCCCGTGCGGCCCGTGCGGCCCGCTGATCATCCCTTGTACGGACGTGTGACGTGTTACGGAGAGGCACTCCCTCATGAGCCACACCCCCGGCACCCGCGAGACCCCCGGCACCCTTCCCCGGATCGCCTGGATCGGCCTCGGCATCATGGGCTCCCCCATGTCCGAGAACCTGATCGGGGCGGGCTACGACGTCACCGGCCACACCCTGGAGCAGGAGAAGCTGGACCGGCTGGCCGCCGCGGGCGGCACCCCTGCCCCTTCGATCGCCGAGGCGGTCCGGGGCGCGGACGTGATCATCACGATGGTGCCCGCGTCCCCGCAGGTCGAGGCCATCGTGTACGGGCCCGACGGCATCCTCGAGAACGCGCGGCCCGGCGCCCTGTTGATCGACATGTCCTCGATCACCCCGCAGACGTCCGTCGATCTGGCCGCCGCCGCGGAGGACAAGGGCATCCGTGTGCTCGACGCCCCGGTGTCCGGCGGTGAGGCGGGCGCCGTCGAGGCGGTGCTGTCCATCATGGTCGGCGGTGAACAGGCCGACTTCGACGCCGCGAAACCGCTGTTCGAGGTGCTCGGCAGGACCGTCGTCCGGTGCGGCCCGCACGGCTCCGGGCAGACCGTGAAGGCCGCCAACCAGCTGATCGTCGCCGTCAACATCCAGGCGTGCGCCGAGGCCGTGGTCTTCCTCGAGAGGTCCGGCGTGGACCTGGCGGCCGCGCTGGACGTCCTGAACGGCGGCCTCGCGGGCTCGACCGTACTGACCCGCAAGAAGGACAACTTCCTCGGCCGGAACTTCGAGCCCGGCTTCCGGATCGACCTGCACCACAAGGACATGGGCATCGTCACCGACGCCGCCCGCACCGTCGGCGCGGCCCTGCCCGTCGGCGCCGTGGTCGCGCAACTCGTCGCGAGCCTGCGCGCGCAGGGCGACGGCGGACTGGACCACTCCGCGCTGCTGCGCGCGGTGGAACGCCTGTCCGGCACCCGGACCTGAGTGCGCCGGGACCTCCGGGTGCGGATCCGCCCGGCGGGCAGCAGCCTGGAGGCATGGCAGATCCCACGAAGCATCCGCACATCGTGGTGCACTCCCCGGCGTTGGACGGCTCGCGCCGGGTCACCTCCGGCGACGAGACGCTGGGCGTCGCCTCGCACCTCGACGACGTGGGCGAAATCCTGCGGCTCGCCGATCTCTACAACACCGACGTCGAGGGGGCGGACCTCATCGAGTGGCAGGGGGGCGGCCCCGAGGACTGGCCGGGCCTGTCGGAGGAACACCACGAAGCCTGACCGCCACCGGTCTACGGCAGCGGCCGTAGACCCGCTACGACACCCTCAAATCAACCTCCGAACCATGCCCCGGAGGCTTCGGGCACCCCCGTCGCCGGGCAGAAACCCCTCACGCGGGGCCCGCCGGCACGGGGGCGGCGGGCTCCGCTTCAGGGGGAAGCATGGGCGACTGCACCCGCTGCACCCACTGCACTCGATGCACCGACGCCCGGCGGACGCCGCACGAGATCGCGCTGCTCCGTGACGGCCCGCGTGCCGCGGTCACCGTCGCCGTCGTCGCACTCCATCTGCGGGGCATCCTCGAAGCGGGCCCGCCGGGCACCCTGCGGGCCTCCCGGCCGACGGAGAACAGTGACGCGGAGCACCCCTTGCCGACCCTGCCGCCCCTCCCTCCCCTCGGAGTCCCGCTGGACCCGCCGACCTCGGACGGCACGGGCCCCGCGGAGCCCGCGGAGCCCGCCGACACCGCGCACCGGGCCCTGATCCTGGAGAGTGCGGTGCACGGCGCCCTCGACGAACCCACCGGCCTGGGCGGGTTGGTCCGCCACCCGGAGGTGCGCCGGGCGGTGGCCGAGGTGCGCGTCGGCCTCGCGGAGGCCGGGCTGCTGACCTATCCCCTGTTCAGGCCGACCCGCGCCGCCCGCCGCCAGGTACGGGCCCTGCGGGAACAACACCCGCTCCCCGCCGTCCGGGGCGGCCTCACCCCTGACGACACCCTGCTCGCCGTCGCGCTCCACGGTGAGCAGGGCCTGCGGGTGTTCGTGCCACGCTTCGCCCCCCGGGCGGGACTCACCGCCCGGGTCAAGATCGGGAACAAGAGCATGCTCCGGCCTCCCCGCAGCTCCGGGACCTACGGCGGATCCGGCGGCTACCACTACTGCGGGGGCGGGGGCGGGGGCGGTTGCGGCGGCGGGATGTGAACGCTCTTCCCCGCGAACGAGGGAGAGTCCTGGCTCACGCTGCTCGATCGCAACAGGAGATCCACTCGGTGGTGCGCGGCTACCGCACCACCGGCCTGCACACCGGCACACCGGACTCGCCGGTCCGTCCGTCAGACCTTCAGCGTCCTGATGGACGTCGGCGCGTGCCACGGCTCCGTGGCGGTCTCCTCGAACTCGACGACACTGCCTATGTCGTTGGTGGTCGACATGGCGATGTCGGTGACCCGCTCGAGGATGGCCTCGACGACGACCGGCACCCTGTGCTCCGCGGCGAGTTCCTTCGCCCGTTCCAGTGCCGCGCCCAGCTCACCGGGGTCGGTCACCCGGATCGCCTTGCAGCCGAGGCCCTCGGTGACCCGGACGTGGTCGACGCCGTAGACGCCCAGTTCGGGCGCGTTGATGTTCTCGAACTCCAGGCTGACCTGGAAGTCGATGTCGAACGCCCGCTGTGCCTGCCGGATGAGGCCGAGGTAGGAGTTGTTGAGCAGCACGTGGATGTACGGGATCCGGTGCTGTGCCCCGACGGCCAGCTCTTCGAGCATGAACTGGAAGTCGTAGTCGCCGGACAGGGCGACGACCTGGGCTCCGGGGTCGGCCCTGGCCACGCCGAGTGCCGCCGGGACGGTCCAGCCGAGGGGGCCGGCCTGGCCGCAGTTGATCCAGTGCCGCGGGCGGTGGACGTGGAGCATCTGGGCGCCGGCGATCTGGGAGAGGCCGATGGCCGAGACGTACCGGGTCTCGGGGCCGAAGGCCCGGTTCATCTCCTCGTAGACGCGCTGCGGTTTGATCGGGATGTCGTCGAAGTGCGTACGCCGCTGGAGGGTGGCCCGCTTCTCCTGGGCCACCGCCGCCCAGGCGGAACGGTCGGGCAGCCTGCCCTCGGCCCTGTGTTCCTTCGCGACCCGGACGAACAGCTCCAGCGCGGCGCGCGCGTCGGAGGCGATGCCGTAGTCGGGGGCGAAGATCCGCCCGATCTGAGTGGGATCGACGTCGATGTGGACGAAGGTCCGGCCGGCCGTGTAGACGTCGAGCCGGCCGGTGTGGCGGTTGGCCCACCGGTTGCCGATGCCGAGGACGAAGTCGGCTTCCAGGAAGGTCGCGTTGCCGTAGCGGTGCGAGGTCTGGAGGCCGACCATCCCGGCGTTCAGCTCGTGGTCGTCGGGAAGGGCACCCCAGCCCATCAGGGTCGGTACGACCGGCGTGCCGGTCAACTCGGCGAATTGCACGAGCAGTTCGGACGCGTCGGCGTTGACTACTCCGCCGCCCGCCACGATCAGCGGGCGCTCGGCGGCGTTCAGCATGCCGAGTGCCTTCTCGATCTGGGCGCGGCTCGCGGCGGGTTTGTGGACCGGCAGCGGCTCGTACGTGTCGGGGTCGAACTCGATCTCCGTCTGCTGCACGTCGATCGGCAGGTCGATCAGGACGGGGCCCGGCCGGCCGGAGCGCATGAGATGGAAGGCCTGCTGGAGGACGCCGGGAACCTGCGCGGCCTCGAGGACGGTCATCGCCATCTTGGTGACCGGCCGCGCGATGGCGGCGATGTCGACAGCCTGGAAGTCCTCCTTGTGGATCACCGCGGTCGGGGCCTGGCCGGTGATGCACAGGATCGGGACGGAGTCGCCGGTCGCGGAGTACAGGCCGGTGATCATGTCGGTCCCGGCCGGACCGGAGGTGCCGACGCAGACGCCGATGTTGCCCGGCCGGGTGCGGGTGTAGCCCTCGGCCATGTGTGAGGCACCCTCGACATGGCGGGCGAGGGTGTGGGTGATGCCGCCGGATTCCCTGAGTGCCGCGTAGAACGGGTTGATCGCCGCGCCGGGGACACCGAACGCGTCAGTGACGCCCTCACGCTTGAGGATCTCAACTGCCGCGCGGGCAGCGGTCATTCGAGCCATGGAGCACTCCTGCTTCGACTGTCGGATACACACTCCCGTCGCGCCCTGCGGCAAGCCCCCTCCCCGCCGCATCGACTTCCACCCGATTTTCCGCATTGCGGAAAACAATTTCTGTCATATGGAATGAAGGTAAGTGGGCCCCATAAAGGACGTCAAGAGAGCGGTGTGCGTGCGGTCCCCGTGCCGGATGCGGGCGTCCGGGAACGGCAACTGCCGGACAGACCGGGGACCGCGGGAGGACGATGGGGCCCAGGCCTGAGCTGAGGACGTCGTCCGGGAACGGAAGTGGTGGGCCCATGCCCGAGAGCGGGTCCGTACGCTGTCCGGCCTGTCGGAGCGAACACCGCTACACGGCGCCGTCGTACCCGTGCGCGTGCGGCGCGCCGGTCGTGCCGACGCTGGATCCGGACGCGGTGCCGACACCGGTCGTCCATCGCGTCTGGCAGGAGGAGTGGGTCACCGTGTGCTGCGGACGCTGCGGGCGGCCCGGCGAGTGGCCACGACCGGAGTTCGGCTGCCCGTGCGGGACGGTGCTGCGGATCCCGGTGGCCGGCCCGGACACCGCTCCCACCCCGGACGGACCCCCCTCACCTGCCTCGAACACCGCACCCGCCTCGTACGGCACACCTGACGCGCACGCCGCACCCACACCGGACGGCACCCCTGCACCGGCGTCGCCGACGGCCGCCGGACCCGCTCCACGCCGCCCCGACATCCCTTCCGTGCCGATCCGCACCGCGCGGGACGCGGTCACGGCGACCGTGCTGTATCTGCGCCTGCTCGGCCACGACGACATCCGCCGCGCCCACCGGCGTTCCCCGTCCGGCATCGGGCTGGCCGGCCGGGGTGTCCTCGCCCTGGTCGACCCGTCGGCGCGTCCGGTGACGTCGCGGGACGTGGAGTGCCTGTGGCTCATGTCCATGTCGGAGTCCGCCCGGTGCCTGTACCTCACCCTCACCGGGTACACCCCGGACGCCCGGGAGCGTGCCGACCGCCTGGGTGTCCCGCTGTTCCTGCTCGACCTCACCGGCACCCCGCAGCCGGTGAACGCCCCGGCCGACGCGCTGGACGCCACCCGCTCCTGAGAAGCCCGAAAACCCGGGGACGTCCCCGCCCCCGCCGTCCGATACTCGGCGCATGCGTACGCACATCCGGCCCGCCGCCTTCGACGAGTCGTCCGCCCTCCAGGACATCGAACGGGCCACCGGCGCCCCCTTCCACGCCCTGGGCATGCCGGAGATCGCCGACGACGAACCGCCCGCCCTCGACACCCTCGACCACTACCGGCGGGCGGGCCGCTGCTGGGTCGCCGCCGACGAACGGGACCGGCCCGCCGCCTACCTGATCGCCGAACCGGTGGACGACGCGTTCCCTCTCGAGCAGGTCTCGGTGCACCCGCGCGCCGCCCGCCGTGGCGTGGGCCGGTCCCTGATCGCCCACGCCGCCGAGCAGGCCCGCGCGCAGGGCCTGAGCGCCCTGACCCTGACCACCTTCGCCGACGTCCCGTGGAACGCCCCGTACTACGCCCGCCTCGGTTTCCGCACGCCGACCGAGGCCGAACTCACGCCCGGCCTGCGCCGGATCCGCGCCCAGGAGAACGAGCACGGGCTCGACCGGTGGCCACGCGTGTGCATGGCCGCAATCGTGGGACAGCCATGACTCCCCGCTCAGCCCCCTGAGCCCTCAGCCCTCTCAGCCCTCACCGCCCTCTGTGGCATACCGCTCCCGCAGTTCCACCTTGCGCACCTTCCCCGAGACCGTCATCGGGAAGGACTCCAGGAGCTGGAGCCGGCTCGGGATCTTGTAGTGGGCCAGCCGGTCGACGCAGAAGGCGCGCAGGTCCTCCAGGGTGACCGGGTCACCGGCGTCGCGCGGGACGACGCAGGCCAGGACCTCCTCGCCGTACCGCTCGTGCGGGACACCGACGACCTGGACGTCGGCGATCTTCGGATGGGTGTGGAGGAACTCCTCGACCTCGCGAGGGTAGATGTTCTCCCCACCCCGGATGATCATGTCCTTGATGCGGCCGACGATCTCGACGTACCCGTCCTCGCGCATCACCGCGAGGTCCCCGGTGTGCATCCAGCGGTTGGCGTCGATGGCCTCGGCGGTGCGCTCCGGCTCGTTCCAGTAGCCGAGCATCACGCTGTAGCCACGGGTACACAGCTCACCGGCGGCGCCGCGGGGCCGGGTCACGCCGGTGGCCGGGTCGACGATCTTGACCTCGATGTGCGGCAGGACCCGGCCGACGGTGCCGGTGCGGTGCTCGAGATCGTCGTCCATGCGGGTCTGGAGGGAGACCGGGGACGTCTCGGTCATGCCGTAGCAGATGGAGACCTGCTCCATGTGCATCTCGGCGACCACCCGCTTCATGACCTCGACCGGGCAGGGCGATCCCGCCATGATCCCGGTCCGCAGGGAGCGGAGGTCGTAGGCGGCGAAGCCGGGGAGGTTCAGCTCGGCGATGAACATGGTGGGGACGCCGTAGAGCGAGGTGCAGCGCTCCTGCTGGACGGCGCCCAGGGTGAGTTCCGGGTCAAAGGAGGGGGCGGGGATGACGATGCAGCCGCCGTGCGAGGTGATGCCCAGGTTGCCCATGACCATGCCGAAGCAGTGGTAGAAGGGCACCGGCAGGCAGACCCGGTCCTGCTCGGTGTAACCGATGGTGCGGCCCACCCAGTATCCGTTGTTGAGGATGTTGTGATGGGAGAGGGTGGCGCCCTTGGGGAAGCCGGTGGTGCCGGAGGTGTACTGGATGTTGACCGGGTCGTCGCAGCTCAGCACGGCGGCGACGGCGTCGAGCCGGTCGTGCGGCACGGCGACTCCGCCCTCGGTCAGTACGGCCCAGGACGGGTCGCCGATGTACACGGTCTCCCGGAGTTCGGGACATTTCCCGCGTACCTGGTCCACCAGGGCCCGGTAGTCGCCGCCCTTGTGGGAGAGGGAGGCGATCAGCACCACGACGCCGGCCTGCCGCAGGACGTACTCCAGCTCGTGGGCGCGGTAGGCCGGGTTGATGTTCACCATGATCGCGCCGATGCGGGCGGTGGCGTACTGCGTCAGGACCCACTCCGGACAGTTGACCGCCCAGATGCCGACGCGGTCACCGGTCGTGATCCCCTTCGCCAGTAGCCCGCGCGCCACCTCGTCGACCGCGGCGCCGAACTCGGCGTAGGTCCAGCGCCGGCCCGAGGGGACGTCGACGAGGGCCTCGCGGTCCGGGTACGCGGCGATCGCGCGGTCGAGGCCGGCGCCGACGGTGTCGCCGAGCAGCGGGGTGGTGCTCGTCCCGTGGCTGTACGACGGGGAGGGCGCGGGGGCCGGGGCCGGGGTCGGGGCCGGGGTCGGGGTCGGCGGTGTCACCGGAAGTCCTCCTCGCGGTACTCGGCGTCGGAGCCCGCCGCCGTGGCCTCGCGCAGCTCGATGCGGCGGATCTTGCCGGAGACGGTCTTGGGCAGCTCGCCGAACTCCAGCCGGCGGATCCGCTTGTAGGGGGCGAGCACCTTGCGGGAGTGCTCGAAGAGCTCCCTCGCGGTGTCCGGGCCGGGCCGGTGGCCCTCCGCGAGCACGATGTACGCCTTGGGCACGGCCAGGCGCAGCTCGTCCGGGGCGGGCACGACGGCGGCCTCGGCGATCGCCTCGTGCTCCAGCAGGGCGCTCTCCAGCTCGAAGGGGGAGATCTTGTAGTCGGAGGCCTTGAACACATCGTCGGCGCGGCCCACGTAGGTGAGGTAGCCGTCGGTGTCGCGGGAGCCGATGTCGCCGGTGCGGTAGTAGCCGCCGGCCATGGCCTGCGCGGTGCGGTCGGGGTCGCCGTGGTAGCCGGTCATCAGGCCCACCGGGCGGTTCGACAGGTCGAGCGCGATCTCTCCCTCGGTGGCGCCGGGTGCGCCGGAGACGGGGTCGAGGAGCTCGACCCGGTAGCCGGGCCCCGGGCGGCCCATGGAACCGGTCCGCAGGGGCTGACCGGGGCTGTTGGCGATCTGGACGGCGGTCTCGGTCTGTCCGAAGCCGTCGCGGACGGTGACGCCCCAGGCGCGCCGGATCTGTTCGATGACCTCGGGGTTGAGCGGTTCGCCGGCGGCGACCACCTCTCGCGGCGGGGTGCGCAGCCCGGTCAGGTCGGACTGGATGAGCATGCGCCACACGGTGGGCGGGGCGCAGAAGGTGGTGACGCCCGCACGGTCCATCTCGGCCATGAGCCGGGCGGCGTCGAACCGCGCGTAGTTGTGCAGGAAGACGGTCGCCTCCGCGTTCCACGGGGCGAAGAGGTTGGACCAGGCGTGCTTGGCCCAGCCGGGCGAGGAGATGTTCAGGTGCACGTCGCCGGGTTTGAGCCCGATCCAGTACATGGTCGCCAGGTGCCCGACGGGGTACGAGGTGTGGGTGTGCTCGACGAGCTTGGGTTGTGCGGTGGTGCCCGAGGTGAAGTACAGCATCAGGGGGTCGTCGGCGAGGGTGGGGCCGTCGGGCGCGTAGTGCTCGGCGGCACCGTAGGCGTCCTCGTAGGGCAGCCAGGCGTCGCCGGCGCCTCCGCCGACGGCGATACGGATGTAGTCGCCGGGCACCTCGTCGAACTTCGCGGTGTCGGCGGCACGCGTGATCACGTGCCGGACGCGGCCCCTCTCGACGCGGTCACGCAGGTCGGCGGGGCCGAGCAGCGGGGTGGCTGGGATGACCACGGCGCGCAGTTTCATCGCGGCGAGCGCGGTCTCCCAGAGTTCGGCCTGGTTGCCGAGCATGACGAGCACCCGGTCCTCGGCGCCCACGCCCTGCTGCCGGAGCCAGTTGGCGGCCTGGTCGGAGCGGCGGGCCAGTTCGGCGAAGGAGAGCCTGGTCTGCCCACCGTCCTCCTCGACGAGGTGCAGGGCGGTGCGGTCGTTGCCGTCCGCGATCACGTCGAACCAGTCGAGCGCCCAGTTGAAGCGGTCGGGGCGCGGCCAGCGGAAGCCCTCGTAGGCCGTGGTGTAGTCGTCGCGGTGTTCCAGCAGGAAGTCCCGGGCCCTGCGGAACTCCTCCGTCGCCGTCGCCGTCGTCATGTGTTCCCTTCCGTCGCCGTCGTCATGGCTGCTCCGTCCTCCTCGGTCCCGGACCTTGCCGGGTGCCTCTGTGCCATCGTCTAATCCGTGACGCAGGTCTCCCTACCCCCGAAAGGGGGTGTGGGCTCACTCGGGAGCCGCGACGGAGAGGCGAACAGGTGACAGCTGACCCGGGCGGGGGCGACCGACGCGGGGGCGGCCGAGCGGCTGGGGGCGGCGGCCGGGACCGTGAAGGCGTCTCCGCGCCCGGCGATGCGCGAGCCGGGTCCGCGGATGCGGGGGGGAGGCGGTGGTCTCCGCACGCGGGGTCTCCGCACGCGGGGCGGGGTGGTTGCCGTAGGTTTGCGGTGTTCTCGCGGGGTCGGCATTACCGGCGGTCCGGGGTTTTCGACCGGTGTGCCGGGACTTTGGGTTTTATCCCGGCGTCCGCTGTTATTTGCCTCACGACGTCGCCCCTCCGAATTCAACTGACCCATTGCCTAATATTGGCCAGGACACGACACAGGAGGGAGCGGTGACCGTGCGCCGGGACTTCAAGGATCCTGCCCGATGCCGTCCCGACCTGGTCATCGGCAGGGAGGAGCCGTTCGCCCAAGCGCGCGAGCAGCTGGCCCGAGGGGGCAGCGTGCTGCTGCACGGGCCGGCCGGAATAGGTAAGTCGACCGTGCTGCGGGCACTTGCGGCGGAAAACGCGGGCGGGGCGCCCACGGTGTTGCGCTGCTCCGCCACGGAGTCCGAATCCCACCTTCCGTTCCTGGCGCTGGCGGATCTGTTCGGTCTGGTCCTCGAGAGGGTCTCCGGTGCGCTGCCCGCCGCGCAGCGCACCGCTCTGGAGTCGGCGCTCACCGGACGCGGCGAGTCCACGCTCCAGCGGGACGGGCTCGCGCTGCGCCTGGCGGTGCTGTCCACCCTGCGGGCGCTGGCTGCCGAGGGGCCCGTCCTGGTCGTCGCCGACGATCTTCAGTGGCTGGACTCGGCCAGTGCGGAGCTGCTGGGCTTCGCCGCCCGGCGCCTCGGTGACGCGCCGGTGCAGATGCTGTGCGCAGTGCGGACCGAGGGCACGGAGGGGCAGGAGTACGACCGTCATCTGCGGGCCTGCCCGCCGGACACACGGGTGGTCCGGCTGGGCCCGTTCTCCCGTACCCAGGTGTCCGCGCTGCTCGACCACCGCGGTTACACGGGTCTGTCCCGCACCACGGTCCGCGACATCCACCGCACCAGCGACGGCAACCCGCTGTTCGCGCTCGAACTGGGCCGTGCTCTGGCCGAGAGCCCGGCCCGGCCGCGCCCCGGTGAGCCGCTGCCGGTGCCGACCTCGCTGCGTGCCCTGGTGCTCAGCCGGCTGGAGATGCTGTCGGACGACGCGCGCCGCACTCTGCTGGTGGCCAGCGCCGGTGCCCGCCCCACGCCGGCGCTGCTGCACGCGGCCGGCCGGGACCACGCCGAGGAGGAGACGGCCCAGGCCGCCGCGCTGGGGCTGCTGGCGACGGACCCGGAGGAGCCGGGGCTGCGGTTCGCGCATCCGCTGATCTCGGCCGCGTTGTACGCGGAGGCCCCCGCCCACGAGCGGCGGGCCGCGCACACCGCGCTGTCCACGGCTGCCTCCGATCCCATCGAGCGGGCCCGGCATCTGGCCCTCGCCACGACCGGCACCGACCCGGAGGTGGCGGCCCGGCTCGCCGAGGCCGCCGCGCTGGCCCGCGACCGCGGGGCTCCCTCGGTCGCCGCCTCGCTGGGGCTGCTGGCCGCCCGTCGCACCCCTGCCGACACGGCCGACGGCGCGCCGGGCCCGGACGAGCGGCGGCTGCAGGCCGCCGAGGACGCCATCACCGCGGGGGAGGCGGATCTCGCCCGGGACATCGCGCGCGAGGTGCTGACCCGGGCCACGGTGCCCGCGGAGCGGGTGCGGGCGTGGATGGTGGTCATCGAGGCGGCCGGGCAGGCCCTCGGTGAGGTCGACGCGGTCTTCCCGCAGGTGCTGGCCGACGCGGGCGACGACCCGCGGCTGCTCGCCCTGGTCCACTACCAGCTGGCCTGGCGGGAGATCGTGGTCGACGGCGACTTCGACAAGGCCCGGCGGGAGGCCGCGCACGCGGCGGACCTGGCTGCGCGGGGCGCGGACCGGCGCACCGAGCTGATGGCGCTGGCCTTCCAGTCGTCCACCGAGACCCTGATGGGCCACCCGGACGCCCCGGCCACCATCAAGCGGGCCCTGAGGGAACCCCAGGACCCCTACGTGGCCTGCCACCACAACGGCGCGGGCATGGCCAGGTTCCGCTGGCTGCTCATGAGCGACCAGCTGCCCGAGGCCCGCAAGGGCATCACCGGGCTGCTGCGGGAGGCACGGCGGCGCGGCATGGTCGAGAGCGAGGTGCACTTCCTGCGCTTCCTCGCCGACACGGAGCTGCGCTCCGGGCACTGCGGCCGCGCCCTGGACCTGGCACGGGAGAGCCTGCGGCTGGCCCGGGACTCCGGGACCGGGGAGGGCGCCTCGGCGATGCTCGCCTCGCTCGCGGAAGCCTGTGGCGGGGACGTGGAGCGGGCGCTGGCACTGGCGCGGGAAGCCGCCGACCACGCCGAGGTGGACGGCGACCAGATGTACCTCTCGCGCGCCCTGGCCGCCTTCGGCCATGCCCAGTCGGTCGCCGGGGACGCGGCGGGTGCGGTCCGTTCGCTGCGCCGGGTGCGGGAGCTGGAGCAGGGCATGGGCATCACCGACCCGGCGCGGGGCCGCTGGCACGGCGATCTCGCCGAGGCACTGGTCCGGATCGGTGAGCCCGGCGAGGCGCAGGAACTCATCGACCTCACCCGGGTGCACGCGCTGCGGCTGGACCGGGCGGGCGTCCTCGCCGTACTGGACCGCGCGGAGGCCCTGGTACGGGCGGCCCGCGGAGAACACGAGGCCGCGCGGAAGCAGCTGACGTCGGCGCAGGACCGGCTGGGCCGGCTGGGGTATGGGCTGGAGGAGGCGCGGGCCGCGTTCGCGCTGGCCCGGCTGCGCGCCCGCCTCCCGGGGGCGGCCCCGGGTCATGCCCCCTACGACGAGGCCGCCCGGCTGTTCCGGCGCTGCCGCGCGCTGCCCTGGCTGCGGCAGGTGGACGCGGCCGTGGCCGCCGGTCCGGTGGAGCCGGAGACGGTGCCCGCGTCCGCCTCGGCGGCACTGGACGGCCTCGCCTCGATGGAACGGCAGGTCGCCTCGCTGGTGATGGAGGGCGCCACCAACCGGGAGATCGCCGCCCGGCTGTTCATCAGCGTCAAGACGGTCGAGGCGACGCTCACCCGGGTGTACCGGAAACTGGGTATCCGGTCGCGGGTGGACATCGTCCGCCTGGCCGCGGGCCGCCGCACCAAGTGACCCTGGGGGCGAGGGGTACGGCGGGCGCGGGGTACGGCGGGCGGGGGGTACGGCGGGCGCGGGGCGGCGGGGGTGCGACGACCTGGGTCGGGGTGCGCGTGCGGGCCCTCGCGGGGCCGGCGGGGAGCGCGGTACCGGGCCGTACGGGGCGAGCGTGCGGGACCGAGGGTTTTCCCTGTCCAACTCCCTTAGGGGGTTCCCTCATTGGGAGCTCGCGCTCCGGCTCGTAGCGTAAGGGTGTGCCGCTCGCCGGGCACACGAGGACCGGTAGCCCGGCCTCGTGCTGAACCCCCCACCCCGCGCGCCCCCACCGGCAACCGATGAGGAGAGACCGATGTACGGGCTCACCCGCCGCACGAAGACCGCCGCAACCACCGCCGCGACCACCGCCGTGATCGCCGCCACCTGAGTTCCTGAGTACCCCTCAGGTGAATGCCAGGGGGCGTTGCGGGCTTCCACGAGCAGTCCGCAACGCCCCCTATCCATGCCCCCGTCGACCGCGTTTCCCCCGTCTCCCCTTCGCCCGTCCTGCCGTCCCGCCGTTCCGCCGTCACTGCCGTCACTGGCGTACGGCTCCGAAGCGGATGTCGTACGGCGTGTCCGGGTGCATCACCCGGAGCATCCGCTCCCCCTCGGCGGTGATCTCGTCCCGCTGCGCCCTGGTGAGCGGACCGAACGGCTCGACCACCAGGGCGTGTTCGTCCAGTCGCCACACTCCCGCCAGGAAGCCGTCGACGAGGAGGGCGCGGTAGGGGATGTTTCCCTGCCAGGTGCTGCCCCGCAGCTCGTGGGGCACGACGCGGGTGCGGTCGGCGTGGGAGAGGAGCAGGTTGTCGAACTCGGGCAGGAACCGCGGCGGGGCCGGGGTGCCCGGGTCGGGCCGGGGCGCGTCGGGGAGACTGCCGGGCAAGGGTGGCACGGTTCAGGGCCCGGGTGCCGAGCACGGCGACCGGACCCCGCACCGGGGTGACGCTCCGCTTCGTCTTCGTCATTCCCGCACGCTACCGAGGCTTGCGGCCACCCCCTGTCCGCAAGGCCCGGGACACCGCTACGAACACGACCACTGGTGCACGCCCGCCGTTCCAGGACCGCCGATTCAGGACCGCCGATTCAGGACATTTCCTCAAGACGTGTAACACCCCGGCGGGCACCGGACGCTGAGTGCTACAGGGCGCGAGAAGCGGCCCCTTTTGCATGTCTCAGGCCAGTACCAGGAACAACCCCCCGACCGAAGGGCCTTCTCAGTGACTTCCCATCCCACCGGCACCGATGGATCCGCCGCGTCCGGACACGTTCGTCTCCTCGTCTACGAAGGCCTCGTGCGCGAGCTCGGGGACGTCCTGGCGGAGACCCGCGAGGTGGCCGAGCGCATGGAGCGCCAGATGCGCCAGGTACTGCCGGTACGCCCCCACACCCGGCCCGCGCCCGCGCCGGCCCCCCGGTGAGCCCCCGCGCCGACTGGGCCGGGCGGGTGACGCGCTCCCGGCGGGGCCATCGGCCTGTCCTGATTCCCTAGGATCCCCCCGTGGCCATCTTCCATCTCCAGCGCACGGCACCCCTCCCGCTCGACGAGGCCTGGCGTCGGCTCACGGAGTGGCCCCGTCACGGGGCGGCGGTCCCGCTCACCCGGGTCACCGTGACCACTCCCCCGCCCACCGGTGAGGGCACGGTGTTCGTCGCCCGCTCGGGCCTCGGCCCGGTCGTCTTCGACGACCCGATGGAGGTGACCGTCTGGCAGCCCCCGGTCGACGGCTCTCCCGGCCTGTGCCGGCTGGAGAAACGGGGTCGCCTGGTCAGGGGCTGGGCGGAGATCGAGGTCCGCCCGGGACCGGGCGGCCGGACCCGTGTGCTGTGGCGCGAGGACCTGCGGGTCCGGTTCCTGCCCGGCTTCTGCGACCCGGCCCTGCGGGCCGTCTCGCGCAGGGTGTTCGGCCGGGCGGTGAACTCGCTGCTGCGGCAGCCGTGACGGAGGTGTCACCGGGCGGGTGCCCGGGGGCGACGGTGCGTCACCCGGTTCCGGTGAGGTGTTCCGGGCGGACCGGTGTGCGGTTCAGTTCCAGCCCGGTCGCGTCCCGGACGGCCGCGAGGACCGCCGGGGTGGACGACAGGGTGGGGGCCTCGCCGACGCCGCGCAGTCCGTACGGCGCCTGGTCGTCGGCGAGTTCGAGCACGTCGACGGGGATGACCGGTGTGTCGAGGATGGTGGGGATGAGGTAGTCGGTGAAGGAGGGGTTTCGCACCTTCGCCGTCCTCGGGTCGACGACGATCTCCTCCATGACCGCCACGCCCAGGCCCTGGACGGTGCCCCCCTGGATCTGGCCGATGACGGACAGCGGGTTGAGCGCCTTGCCGACGTCCTGCGCGCAGGCCAGTTCGATCACCTTGACCAGGCCGAGTCCGGTGTCGACCTCGACGACGGCCCGGTGTGCGGCGAAGGTGTACTGGACATGGCCGTCGCCCTGGCCGGTGCGCGGATCGAAGGGTTCGGTCGGCCGGTGCCGCCACTCCTCCTCCACCTCGATCACCTCGTCCCCGAGGACGTCCACCAGGTCGGCCAGTACCTCGCCGCCGTCGGTGACGACCTTGCCGCCCTCCAGCAGCAGTTCGGCCGTCGCCCACGCCGGGTGGTACGAGCCGAACCTGCGCCGGCCCAGCTCCAGGACCTGCTCCCGGACCAGTTCGCAGGCGTTCCTGACCGCTCCTCCGGTGACGTACGTCTGCCGGGAGGCGGAGGTCGAACCGGCCGAGCCCACCCGGGTGTCGGCGGGATGGATGGTCACCTGGCCGATGCCCAGCTCGGTACGGGCGATCTGGGCGTGGACGGTGACTCCGCCCTGCCCGACCTCCGCCATCGCGGTGTGCACGGCGGCCACCGGCCGGCCGCCGGCCACCTCCATCCGGACGCGTGCGGTGGAGTAGTCGTCGAAACCCTCGGAGAAACCGACGTTCTTGATGCCGACCGCGTAGCCGACGCCGCGCACGACGTCTTCACCGTGGGTGGTGTTGGACAGGCCGCCGGGCAACTGGCGTACGTCGGCCCCCTCACTGCTCTCCCACTGCCGCTCGGGCGGCATCGGCATCGCCTTGACGCGGCGCAGGAGTTCGGCGACCGGTGCCGGGGAGTCGACGACCTGCCCGGTGGGCATGACCGTGCCCTGTTCCATCGCGTTGAGCCGTCTGAACTCCACCGGGTCCAGGCCCAGCCGCTTCGCCAGTTTGTCCATCTGGGCCTCGTAGGCGAAGCACGCCTGGACCGCGCCGAAGCCGCGCATGGCGCCGCAGGGCGGGTTGTTGGTGTAGAGGGCGAGGGCCTCGATCTCGACGTCGTCCACGACGTACGGCCCGACACCGAGGGAGGAAGCGTTGCCGACCACGGCCGGAGAAGCGGAGGCGTACGCTCCGCCGTCGAGCACGATGCGGCACGTGACGTGGGTCAGTTTGCCGTCGCGGGTGGCACCGTGCTCGTAGTGGAGCTTGGCCGGGTGGCGGTGGACGTGACCGAAGAAGGACTCGAATCGGTTGTAGACGATCTTGACGGGTCGGCCGGTGCGCAGGGCGAGCAGGCAGGCGTGGATCTGCATGGACAGGTCCTCGCGGCCGCCGAACGCGCCGCCGACGCCGGCCAGGGTCATCCGTACCTTGTCCTCGGGCAGGCCGAGCACGGGCGCCATCTGGCGCCGGTCGGAGTGGAGCCACTGGGTGGCGATGTAGAGGTGGACGCCGCCGTCCTCCTCGGGGACGGCGAGCCCCGACTCGGGGCCGAGGAAGGCCTGGTCCTGCATGCCGAAGGTGTACTCGCCCTCGACGACGACGTCGGCGCGCTCGCGGGCCCGTGCCACGTCGCCGCGCACGATCGGCTGGCGGTGGACGATGTTGGGGTGGGCGACGTGGCGCATGTGGTGGTCGTCGCGGTGCTCGTGGACGAGGGGCGCGTCGGGGGCGAGCGCGGAGGCCTCGTCGGTGACGACGGGCAGGTCCCGGTACTCGACCCTGATCTTCGCGGCGGCGCGGCGCGCGGTCTCGGGGTGGTCGGCGGCGACGACGGCGACCGGTTCGCCGTGGTGGCGGACCTTGCCGTGGGCGAGAACGGGGGTGTCCTGGATCTCCAGGCCGTAGTGGCGCACCTCGGTCGGCAGGTCGTCGTAGGTGAGGACGGCGTGCACGCCCGGCAGGGCGAGGGCCTCGGAGGTGTCGATCGAGACGATCTCGGCGTGCGCGACCGTGGAGCGCAGGATCTGGCCCCAGAGCATGTCCTCGTGCCACAGGTCGGAGGAGTAGGCGAACTCGCCGGTGACCTTGAGGGTGCCGTCGGGGCGGAGGGTGGACTCCCCGATTCCGCCGCTGGCCGGGGCGCTCTGGGTGAGGGTGGAGGGCGCGCCGAGGGGGGTGCCGGCCGGTCCGGGACCGGTGGCGGCCCGGGTGGGGGTGCGGGAGGGCCCGGGGCTGTGCTCGGTCATGGCCGGGTCCCCTCGGACTGGCGGGCGGCGGCGAGGCGGACCGCGTCCATGATCTTCTCGTAGCCCGTGCAGCGGCACAGGTTGCCCGACAGCGCCTCGCGGATGTCGGCGTCGCTCGGGCTGGGGTTGTGCTCCAGCATCTCGTCGGCGGCGACCAGCAGGCCCGGGGTGCAGAAACCGCACTGGACGGCTCCGGCGTCGATGAACGCCTGTTGGATCGGGGCGAGTTCGGCTCCCTCACCGGTCTGTGAACCGGCACCGTGGGCGCCGTCGGCCGCCTGGGCCGCGTGGGCCTGCCACCGCTGGGCCGCGTCGAGCGGGGTGCCCGTGGCGAGCGGGGTGCCCGTGGCGTCCTGGGCTCCCGCACCGCCCCGCGCAGCGCTCCCGGCGGTGCGGGAGCGCTGCCGGGCGAAGTCGGCCAGTCCTTCGACCGTGACGATCTCCCGTCCCTCGGCCTGCCCGGCCGCGACCAGGCAGGAGCACACCAGGGCGCCGTCGAGGCGCACCGTGCAGGAGCCGCACTCGCCCTGTTCGCAGGCGTTCTTGGAGCCGGGCAGGCCGAGCCGCTCGCGCAGCACGTACAGCAGGGACTCGCCCTCCCACACGTCGTCGGCCTCCTGGGGCCGCCCGTTGACCGTGAAGTGGATACGCATCACGCGGCTCCCTCGGTGGTGCGGCGGGTGCCGCGGTACGACTCCCAGGTCCAGGTCAGCGTGCGGCGGGCCATGACGCCGACCGCGTGCCGGCGGTAGCTCGCGGTGCCGCGGACGTCGTCGATCGGATTGCAGGCGGCGGAGCACAGGCCGGCGAACTGTTCGGCCACCGACGGCGGGACGGTCTTCCCGTTGTCCCAGAGGCCGCCCTCGTCGAGCGCCGCGTTCAGGAACTCCTCGGCGGTGGTGGCCCGTACGGGGGTGGGCGCCGCCGAGCCGATGCCGGTGCGGACCGTGCGGGTCCCGGGGTGCAGGGCCAGACCGAACGCGCACACGGCGATGACCATGGCGTTGCGGGTGCCGACCTTCGAGAACTGCTGCGGCCCGTCCGCCTTCTTGATGTGGACGGCGCGGATCAGCTCGTCGGGCGCCAGCGCGTTGCGCTTCACGCCGGTGTAGAAGGCGTCGATCGGGATGCGGCGGGACCCGCGCACCGATGCGACCTCGACCTCGGCCCCGGCTGCGAGCAGCGCCGGGTGGGCGTCGCCGGCCGGGGAGGCGGTGCCGAGGTTGCCGCCGACCCCGCCGCGGTTGCGGATCTGCGGGGAGGCGACGGTGTGGGAGGCGAGGGCGAGGCCCGGCAGTTCGGCCCCCAGGTGCTCCATGATCCTCGTGTACGGGACGGAGGCGCCGAGCCGTACGGTGTCCTCGCCGACCTCCCACTCGGTGAGGTCGGCGATGCGGTTGAGGTCCATGAGGTACTCGGGCCTGCGGTGGTCGAAGTTGATCTCGACCATCACGTCGGTGCCGCCCGCGATCGGCACAGCGGTGGGGTGCTCGGCCTTCGCGGCGAGCGCCTCCTCCCAGCTGGCGGGGCGGAGGAAGTCCATGACCGGCTCTCTTCTTCGTCTCGTGGATCGTACGGATCGAGCCAATCCGTGTGTGGGGGCCCGGCTCCTTATATGGGGATTCACGCGGAGTGGGCCCAGTACACCGCCCGCTGCTCCACCCGGGTCAGTCACGAAAGACCCGAAGGAGTTGGCTGGCCAACGGGGGCATCTTGTAGATTCATATGAAAAGAGGACCTCAATAACCTCCTTGCCTTCCTCCGGAAACAACGGACCCGGAAGACACGGAGGACACAGTCCGGGAGACGGCCGGCCGTGCCGGATCGGCCACTCACCCGGACACCGCACGGAAGGCCGCCCGGACACCGCACGGAAAGCGCCCAGGCGCTGTGTGGAAGGCCCTCCACGGGCCCTTCCACGGCCCATCGTAGACATCGGTACACATCGAGACAGGGAACGGCGGCGACGAGAATGCGGCTGCGCGCACTGCTGGAGACCGACGCGCTGGGGCTCGCGCTGCTCGGCGGCGAGGACGAGCTGGACCGCACCGTGCACGGGGTGATGACCACCGACCTGAGGGACCCCAGCCGCTACCTCTCCGGCGGGGAACTCGTGCTCAGCGGTCTGGCCTGGCGCCGGGACGCCGCCGACTCCGAGCCGTTCGTACAGCGTCTGGTGCAGGCGGGGGTCGCCGCCCTGGCGGCCGGCGAGGCGGAGCTGGGCGCCGTCCCGGACGACCTGGTCGTGGCCTGTGCGCGGCACCGGCTGCCGCTGTTCGCGGTGCACGAGTCGGTGGCCTTCGCGACGGTCACCGAGCATGTCGTACGGCAGGTGTCCGGTGAGCGGGCCGGGGACCTCGCGGCCGTGGTGGACCGGCACCGGCGGCTGATGACGTCGGGCCCGGCGGGCGGCGGCCCGGACGTGGTGCTCGACCTGCTCGGCAGCGACCTGGACCTGCGGGCGTGGGTGCTCTCGCCCACCGGGCGGCTGATCGCCGGTTCGAAGGCGGGGCCGCGGCTGCCCGACGACGTGTGCGTGCGGATCGCGGCGGAGCATCTGGCGGCCGCCCGCAGCGGCCGTCCCGGACCGCACCGGGTGACCCTGGACGACCGGACGACGTACAGCCTCTTCCCGGTGCACGGCGGCGGATCCACGGCCCCGACGGTGGCGGCCACCCCGCAGACCGCACAGGCCCCGCAGGCCCCGCACGGCGGACCCGGCGGGCACGGCACACCGGCCTCCCCGGAACTGCGGGACGGCCGGGAGACTGTGCTGTCGGACTGGCTGCTGGTGGTCGAGGCGGACGCCGGGGACTGGGCCGAGGAGCGGCTGGACCTGCTGTACGGGGTCACCCAGCTGATCGTGGTCGAGCGGGACCGCCGCAACGCGGCACGCACGGTACGGCGCCGGCTCGCGCAGGAGGTGCTGGAGCTGGTGCAGGCGGGGGCCGCGCCGGCCGAGGTCGCGGCCCGGCTGCGCGTGGCGGCGCCGGTGCTGGTACCCGGCCTCGGGGCCGCGCCGCACTGGCAGGTGGTCGTCGCACGGGTCGACCGGGACGGCGGCGGGGCCGAGGGCGGCGCGGCGGCACAGGCGCTGCTCGAGGAGATCCTGGTCGACCCGGCGTCGACGGGGCCCGAGCACTCCGACCGGATCGCGGTGGCGCACACCGGGGACGAGGCGGTCGCGCTCGTCCCGCTGCCCGCAGTGGCGAGCGAGCACGACGGTGCCGACGAGCGGGGACTTCTCGCCGACGCCCTGCTGGAGTCCATACGGGAGCCGCTGACGGCCGGTCTGGAGGGCGACGGGCGGCTCACCCTCGGGGTCAGCGCGGCCGTGCACTCGGCGGAGGGGCTGCGCGGGGCCCTGGAGGAGGCGCGGCACGCGCGGCGCGTGGCCGCGGCGCGGCCGGGCCGGGTCTGCGCGGCCGGCCACCACGAGCTGGCCTCGCACGTCCTGCTGCTCCCCTTCGTCCCCGACGACGTACGCCGGGCCTTCACCGCCCGTCTCCTTGACCCGCTGCGGGACTACGACCGGCGCCACCGCGCCGAGCTGATCCCCACCCTGGAGGCCTTCCTGGACTGCGACGGCTCCTGGACCCGCTGCGCCGCCCGGCTGCACCTGCATGTCAACACCCTGCGGTACCGGGTGGGCCGCATCGAGCAGTTGACGGGCCGTGACCTGTCCCGTCTGGAGGACAAGCTGGACTTCTTCCTGGCCCTCCGCATGAGCTGACGGCCCGGCGGCCGCGTGGCGGGGGTGGTGAGGGTCGCGCGGGGCGGGGGTTGCGCGTGTGGGGGGTGTGCGCCGGTGGGGTGTCGCGGGCGCCGTCGGGCACTCCACCATTCGTGCCCGTTGATCCACGACTTTGTGAAATCCTTCACCCACCCTCTTGGCCCGACCCCGTTGTTCGTGCTGAGATGCGGCCACCACTCAACAGCTCGATGGCGTGCTCGGGGAGGGCAACGTGGCGCACACCGCCATGTCTGGTAACGGAACGACCGCTGGTGACGATCCCCTCCAGACCGCGGTATGGCGGCTGCGCTCGCGCGCTTGCTGGGCCGACGCCGCCGCCCTGCTCACCCCGGACACCGCGGCCGCCGCGCTGCAGCGGTCGTCGCTCCTGGTGGAGCGGTGCCTGTACACGGAGACGGGCTGGGCCGAGGCCGAGGACGCGCTGCGTACCGCCGAGGCGCTGGCCGACACCGACGACGAACGGGGCGCCGCCGCTTGTGAACGCGGGTACTTGGCCTACGCCGCCACCCTGTTCGTGGTGCGCGACCGGGCCGACGAAGCGCGGGCCGCGCTCGGGCGCGCGGCGGCGCTGATCCCTCCGGGTGCCCCGGCGCGGGCGCTGCTGGACTTCCGGCGCGGACTGATCGCCGAGAACCTGTCCCGCTCCCCGCAGTCGGCGCGCGCCGCGTACCTCCGCGCGCACGCGGGTGCCACCGCGCACGCCGACCCGTTGCTGCTCTCCGGCACCTGGCGGCACCTCGCCGGACTCGCCCTGCGGGAGGGCGAGTTGGTGGAGGCGCGGCACGGCTTCGCCGAATCTCTGCGAATCCGGGAGGAGTTGGGCTACCTGGTCGGCACGGCCCCGGCCCTGGTCTCCCTCGCCGACACGGAGACCGAGCCGGAGGCGTCCCGCCTGCGCGAGGAGGCCCGCCGGCTGCTGCGCCTGCTCGGCGGCGTCCCCACCTGGCTGTCCCGTCAGCTGGCCCCGCCGGCCCCGGGAGCGGCGACGGCGTAGGAGCGCCCGCGGGTCCGGACCCCGTACCCACGGCCCCCCGTACCCACGGCCCCCGCACGCACGGGCTCCGTACCGTGCGCCGAGTACTGCGGGGCGGCCGCCGTTCAGACCGCGCCGGTGAAGTGTTCACCCACCAGTGACCGCACCGCGTCCCGGTCGCCCGCGATCAGCGCGTCCAGCAGGGCCGTGTGCTGGTGGGCGTCGGTCACCAGCCCCACCCGGCCGAGAGGGCCGAGGGCAGTCCCGACCAGGGGCCACTGGGCGCGGCGGTGGAGGTCCTCGGCGATCCGGACCAGTTGTTCGTTGCCGGCGAGGGCGAGCACCGCGCGGTGGAAGGCGCGGTCGGACTCGGCGTAGGTGGCCCGGCAGCCGGAGGAGGCGGCGCGGATCGTGGCCTCGGCGAGGGGACGCAGTTCGGCCCATCGTTCGGCGGGCACCGTACGGGCCAGCCGCAGCACCACCGGAACCTCGATCAGTGACCGGACCTCGGCCAGTTCGGCCAGTTCCCGGGCGCCCCGCTCGACGACCCTGAAGCCCCGGTTCGGCACGACCTCGACCGCGCCCTCCAGGGCGAGTTGCTGCATGGCCTCCCGGACGGGTGTCGCGGAGACCCCGAACCTCTCGGCCAGCACCGGCGCGGAGTACACCACACCGGGCCGCAGGTCACCCGTCACCAGCGCGGTGCGCAGTGCGACGAGGACCTGCCCGCGCACGGAGGACCGCTGGACGGGCGTCCGGGGCCGGGGAAGGACGGCAGCCGGTTCGCTGTGGGTGTGCTCACCGCGTACGGCGTCGTCCCGACCGGGTACGGCGTCGCCTTCCCGGCCCCGTACGCCGGACTGGGCGGGCATCCTGGCCCTGCCCGCGCCTGGGCCCGCACCCGTGCGCGGGTCCACGTCCGCGCCTGGGCCCGGTGCCCTGCCGTCCTGCCCGGTCGCGGTGTCACCCGCCCCTGCGAAGCCCTTCGTGCCCTGCCTCACGGGGTCCTCCTCCGGATGTTTCGGTACTTGGGGTCATTACGGCGGCTTGTCAGCCGCTCGTCAAGCACCTTACGGGCACGGGCCCCACGGTTCACACCTCAACGATCTTGGGTAAGGTGAGGCTTACCTTTGCCATTCCGGTGTCGGGCCGGTTCGGCGAGACGTGAAGGGGTGGTCCCATGGCAGTACCCGGTTCGGCCGTCGCGGACGCGTACGCCCGCCTGGCGGACGCCTTCCCGGCACTCGCCGTCACGGAACTCGCCGCCGACGAGGAAACGCCCCGGGGCGGCACCTGGGTGTCCGCCGACGCTCTCGCCGAGGGGGAGAACGGCTCCGCCCTGGACGCCTTCCTGTCCTGGGACGACAGCCAGGTGCTGCGGGACTACGGACAGCAGGCCCGCCCCGACGTGGTCGCCAGCTTCGGCCTGCACCGCTACGCCTGGCCCGCCTGCCTGCTGATCACCGTGCCGTGGTTCCTGCACCGCCGCGTGCCCCGCTACCCCGTGACCCACGTCTCCTTCGACCGCTCCGCCGCCGGGTTCGCCGTGGGCCGCATGGCCGTACGCCCCGAATCGTTCGCCTGCCTCCCGGACGATCCGGCGGCCGCGCTGCCCGGCGCCCGCGTGGTGGTGGACGAGGAGGCCCTGCGGGCCGAAGTGCGCGTCTCCGTCGCCGAGCACCTCGAACCCGTCCTGGCGGGCTTCGGCCCGAGGATGCGCCGTCGCGGCCGTGCCCTGTGGGGCATGGCGACCGACGAGGTCGTGGAGAGCCTGCGGTACATCGGTCAACTGCTGGGCGAGGAGGAGCGGGCCCTGCGGGAGCTGGAGTTGCTGCTGCCCGGTGCGACCAAGCCGTACGTCGGCGCGGCGGGTTTCCGCCCGGTCACCGGGCCGGGCGGCGAAGCCACGCACACCCGGGACCGGATCAGCTGCTGCATGTTCTACACCTTGCGCCCCGACGACATCTGCGCCAACTGCCCGCGCACCTGCGGCGCCGGAAAGGCGAGCGGCAGGGCGGTCGTCGGCAAGGTCGTCAGCATGACCACCGGAGAAATCAACATGCAGGTGGCGAAGGCCAGTTGACGCTGCGTCGGGCACCGGCGCACCCGCGTTCGCCCGTCGGCCCGCCCGGCTCCGAGTCACCGCGAAGGTCACAGAGATTTCAAAATTTCCTCACCTTCCGCAAGGTGCATTCACGGAACCACCCGTGCGGGTAGTTTCACTCGAACTCAACTTCCGCACCTCACACGTCAGTTCGAGCAGAATGCCGCCTTGGGTACCCCCTCGCGCTTCAATGGCGGCCACTTGCCCCGAAATCCCCTGCAGGACGGCGACATTGGGCCACTATGGCGGGCGTTACGCCCTATCCCAATGCAAGGGACCCCTGGATGAGACTGACCGACATATCGCTGAATTGGCTGCTTCCGGGCGCCGTGCTGCTCCTGGGCATGCTGGCGGCGGTGGCGGTGCTCGCGCGCGGCAAGCGCTCCTCGGTCAAGGACACGAGCGGGGACGACTCGTGGGAGCGCAGCGAGGAGCGCCGCAGGCGCAAGGAGGCCCTGTACGGCACCGTCTCCTACATCCTGCTGTTCTGCTGTGCCGCTGTGGCGGCCGCGCTCTCCTTCCACGGTCTGGTCGGCTTCGGTGAGCAGAACCTCGGCCTGTCCGACGGCTGGCAATACCTCGTGCCCTTCGGTCTGGACGGCGCGGCGATGTTCTGCTCGGTGCTCGCCGTGCGCGAGGCCAGCCACGGCGACGCCGCGCTCGGCTCCCGCATACTCGTGTGGACGTTCGCGTTCGCCGCGGCCTGGTTCAACTGGGTGCACGCCCCCCGGGGCATGGGGCACGCGGGCGCTCCGCACTTCTTCGCGGGTATGTCCCTGTCGGCGGCCGTGCTGTTCGACCGCGCGCTGAAGCAGACCCGCCGGGCCGCCCTGCGCGAACAGGGCCTGGTGCCGCGTCCGTTGCCGCAGATCCGCATCGTCCGCTGGCTGCGGGCCCCCCGGGAGACGTACCGTGCCTGGTCGCTGATGCTGCTGGAGGGCGTACGCAGCCTCGACGAGGCGGTCGAGGAGGTCCGCGAGGACCAGCGTCAGAAGGACGAGACTCGCCGGCGCCGGCGCGGCCAGGAGCGAGCGGAGCGGGCCCGGCTGAAAGCCATCAGCCGGGGCCACCGCGCCCTCGTGGGCGGCGGTGGCCGTCCCATGGAGGCCCCGACGGTGGAGCGGGCTGACGACGTGGTGCCCACGGAGCCTGCCATACCGGCGCCGGAGGCCGTCCTGCCCGTACGCTCGCGTCCCTCTCTGCAACCGGTACGCGGTGGTCCCGATGCGATGACCGTCGACCTCACCGCGGAGGACGACACCCAGGCACTGCCGCGCCTGGACTCCCTCGAGCGCAAGCTCAAGGACCTGGAACAGCAGTTCGGCTGACGTCGGCGGGACGGGAGGCGCACTGAACGGGACGGGGCACGGCCGCACAGGCCGTGGCCCGCCCCGTTCAGTGTGCCGGTGCAGGTGTCCGTGTCTGTGCCGGTGCTGATACCCGTGTCAGGCGGCGTCCGCGTCGAGTTCGAACCAGACCGCCTTGCCCACCCCGTGTGCCCTGATCCCCCACGCGTCGGCGAGGGACTCGACCAGGACCAGTCCACGGCCGTGCGTACCGTCGTCGGCGTCCGGTACCCGTGGCCGGGGCTCGTGGTCCACGAAGTCCCGTACCTCGACCCGTAATCCCCGCGGCCCGACGGTGGCGGTGAGGACCGCCGCCCGGTCGGTGTGGACCAGCGCGTTGGTGACGAGCTCGGTGGTGAGCAGTTCGGCCGTATCCGACTGTCCGGGCCTTCCCCAGTGTCTGAGCAGTTGTCGTAGGTCGTGGCGGGACTCGGGCACCGCCCGCAGGTCCGCGCGCCCCAGCCGGCGGCTCAGCTGCGCCTTCGGTGCCCGCCCCCCGTCCCCGTCGGCCGTCCCTTTCACGGCCGTCACCGAGCCGGTCCCCGCCGTGCCGGGACAACCCCCTTGTACCTGCATTCTCATGGCCCCCGCCCGCGTTCCGGTGTCGATTCCCCCTGCGGCTCGAACACGTCCGTGGGAATCCATGCCCCGTCACCCACGCGCCAGTCATGCGACATCGTCAAGGCCGGTTATTGGCCGAACTTCAACGGCCACACACGTGTACGGGGTCGTCCTCCCGACCCCCGTGGCGAGAGGACGACCCCGGATTCGCGGTGGTCGTGCGGTCCGTTGCGGACCATGCCCTTCCGGGCGGTTCCTTTGAGACAGCGGCCTTGGGGACAGCGGCCTTCCGGCGTCAGTACAGCTTGTTGACGGCCTTGGTCGTCGTCTTCTTGAAGGCGGCCACCGGAGCGTCGCCGAAGTCGCCCATCTGTCCCCAGCTCACGAGGGTGACCGTCCTGCCGTCCCGTCCCACCGACAGCAGGTGGATGTCGGTGGCGCCCCAGGAGGCATTGGTGTGCAGCCCGTGGACCTGCGCGCCCTCCTCGACCGGCAGCGAGCCGTAGTACCGGCCCTCGGCCTCGATCTCCGGGTCGGACCGCTCGATGCGGTCCGCGCAGGAACGGATCCTCTTGTTGATCAGGGCGGCCAGCGCCTTGCCCTTGGCTGCCGAGCCCGTCACGATCGTGGCCTGCACGGCGCCCGTGTCCAGCTCGGTGTGGAAGACCCGGTGCCGGTAGTCGTAGGCCGGGATGCCGTCTTCGCCCAGACAGTGGGCGAGCTCGATCGGGAAGCCGTCGGTGACGGGTCCCGCCGTCCACGCGGACGACGGGTGCGGCGGCAGCTGGGACGCCGCGAGGAACTTGGGCGCGGCGGCCTTCGCCTTCGGGACGGCGTCCGTGGCCGGCGCGGCTCCGGCCGGTCCGGTGAGCGACGTGACGGCGGCGAGGGTGAGGACGGTGATGGCGGAGAGCGCGGCGGCCCGAATGCGCATGGACATGGGTGTCCCCCGTGAGGAGTGTGGTGGGATGCGGGTGCTGCCGGGATGGTCCGGATGGTCCCTCCGGTGGCCGTCGGGGCGACGCCAGGAGCATCCGCCGTCCCGGGCGGCCGGCGCAAGCCTCGGCGGCCCGCCCCAGGGCATGGAACCGTCCCAGCCCGTCTGACGTGCAGGTATATGGGGTGCCTGGGATACCGTCCCGGGCCCGTTCGGCCCAACGAGTGTGTGCGGGGTGAAGGTGTCGGCACAGGACGACGTGGCGGAGTTCGCGGCTCGGCTGCGGGAGCTGAAGGAACGCACGGACCGCAGTTACGGCTCGCTGGCCCGCCGCCTGAACATGAACATCTCCACGCTGCACCGCTACTGCGCGGGCGAGGCCGTCCCCCTCGACTTCGCCCCGGTGGAACGCTTCGCCGCCCTGTGCGGGGCGTCGGGCCCGGAACGCCTGGAACTCCACCGCCACTGGCTCCTGGCCGTCGCGGCACGGAAACGACCGCGAGCGGGAGAGACGGCGGGGGCCGGGGCGGGGGCCGGGGCGGGGGCCGGGGCGGGGGCCGAGCCGGAAGCGAGGGGCGACGCGGACACGGCCGCGGGGGCGGAGACGAGGGCCACGCCCGAAGCGGGGGCGAGGGCTGCGGCTGAGGGCGTGGCCACGCTGTCCACCACCGGCAGCGGCAGCGGCAGCGGCAGCCGCAGCGATCGACCACTCCTGGACACGGGCGTCGTCATCGGTCCCCACCCTCCGGCCGGCCGCCCCCTCCCCCGCCCCTGGTACCGGCGCAAACGCGTCGCGGGGGCCCTGGCCGTCGCGTGTGCGTTACTCGCCACCGTGGGCACGCTGGCCGCGCTGCCCGACGGTCACCGTTCCTCCCCCGACGACCGCGGCCGGGCCACCGCCGACTCCGTGCCGACCGCCTCCGCGGACCCCACGGCACCGGGCCTGCGTGCCTCGTCGCCGCCCGCCTCCGCGTCCCCCTCGTCCGGCCGCCCGGAGCGCACACCGGACGGCCCCGGAACCGGGCGCGGGCCGGCCGGCCCGGCCGCTCCCGGTGACCCCTCCGGGAGGGCCGGAGGGAACGACTCCGAAGCCTCGTCCAAAGGTTCCTCCGGGGGCTCCTCCGGGGGCTCCTCCGCGCCCGCCGGTACGCCCCTCGCCTGGACCGTCGACTCCCAGGCCTGGGCTCTCGGCTGCGGTCACGACTACGTCGTCGCCAAGCCGCCCGCCCAGGTGCCGCCGCCCCCGGTCCCGCAGGACGCCGGTACCTGGGCGGCGACGCAGGCGGCGGTGCACGGGGGCGAGACGATCGTGAAACTGTCCGTACAGGGAACGTCGGACACGGCCGTCGTCCTCACGGCACTGCGGGTCCGGGTGACCGGCCGCACCGATCCCGCTCCGGGGAACGCGTACGCCATGGACCAGGGCTGCGGCGGCGCCCTCACCCCGCGGTACTTCGCGGTGGACCTGGACAAGGACCGGCCGATCGCCCGCGCGGTCGCCGGGAACGACGCCGGTACGCCGATTCCGGCGGTTCGCATGCCCTACCGGGTCTCCGTGAAGGACCCGGAGGTGCTGGAGGTCACCGCCACGACCACGGGCTGCGACTGCCGCTGGTACCTGGAACTGGACTGGTCCTCGGGCGGCCGCTCCGGCACCGTCCGGATCGACGACGACGGCCGTCCGTTCCGCACCAGCGGCATCGAGGGGCTGCCCCGCTACGAGTACGACACCTCCCACCGCCGCTGGGCGCCCCGCCCGGGCTGAACGCCCGTGCTTTCGGCCGCCGCCGTCACGGGCGCGGAACGTGGCGCAGGTTGGACCGTGCCATCTGCGCCATCCGGCCGACCCCTCCGTCCAGCACCATCTTGGAGGCGGACAGGGCGAAGCCGGTCACCATCTCCTTGCTGATCTTCGGCGGGATGGACAGCGCGTTGGGGTCGGTGACGATGTCCACGAGGGCCGGCCCCTTGTGCTTGAACGCGGCCTTCAGCGCCCCGGAGAGCTCCTTCGGTTTCTCCACGCGCACCCCGTGGGCACCGCAGGCGCGGGCGACGGCGGCGAAGTCGGGGTTCTTCATGGCGGTGCCGTGCGAGGGCAGTCCGGCGACCAGCATCTCCAACTCGACCATGCTGAGGGAGGAGTTGTTGAACAGGACCACCTTCACCGGCAGGTCGTACTGGACCAGGGTGAGGAAGTCCCCCATCAGCATGGAGAATCCGCCGTCGCCGGACATCGACACGACCTGCCGGCCCCGGTCGACGAACTGTGCTCCGATCGCCATCGGCAGCGCGTTCGCCATCGAGCCGTGGGAGAACGAACCGATGATCCGGCGGCGGCCGTTGGGCGAGATGTAGCGGGCGGCCCAGACGTTGCACATCCCGGTGTCGACGGTGAACACCGCGTCGCCGTCGGCGATGTCGTCCAGGACGGCGGCCACGTACTCGGGGTGGATCGGCACGTGCTTGTCCACCTTGCGCGTGTACGCCTTCACCACCCCCTCCAGCGCGTCCGCGTGCTTCTTCAGCATCCGGTCGAGGAACTTCCGCTTGTCCTTGGCCCGGACCCGCGGGATCAGGCAGCGCAGCGTCTCCCGCGCGTCGCCCCACACCGCCAGGTCCAGCTTCGAGCGCCGGCCCAGGTGCTCGGGCCGCACGTCGACCTGGACGATCTTCACGTCGTCGGGGAGGAAGGCGTTGTACGGGAAGTCGGTGCCGAGCAGGATCAGCAGGTCGCACTCGTGGGTGGCCTCGTAGGCGGCGCCGTAGCCGAGCAGCCCGCTCATGCCGACGTCGTACGGGTTGTCGTACTGGATCCACTCCTTGCCGCGCAGCGCGTGCCCGACCGGGGACTTGATCTTCTGGGCGAACTCCATGACCTCGGCGTGCGCGCCCCTCGTCCCGGCGCCGCAGAACAGGGTGACCTTCTCGGCCTCGTCGATCATGTCGACGAGGCGGTCGATCTCGGCGTCGCCGGGGCGGACCGTGGGCCGGGAGGTGACCAGGGCCGTTTCGACGGCCTTCTCGGGGGCGGCCTGGTCGGCGATGTCACCGGGCAGGGTGACGACGCTGACACCGGAACGGCCGACCGCGTGCTGGATGGCGGTGTCCAGCAGCCGGGGCATCTGCTTCGGACTGGAGATCATCTCGCTGTAGTGGCTGCACTCGCGGAACAGCTGGTCGGGATGGGTCTCCTGGAAGTAGCCGAGGCCGATCTCGCTGGACGGGATGTGCGAGGCGAGGGCGAGAACCGGGGCCATGGAACGGTGGGCGTCGTACAGTCCGTTGATGAGGTGGAGGTTGCCGGGCCCGCAGGAGCCGGCGCAGGCGGCGAGCCTGCCGGTGATCTGCGCTTCGGCGCCGGCGGCGAAGGCGGCGGTCTCCTCGTGCCGGACGTGGACCCAGTCGATGGCGGAGTTGCGGCGCACCGCGTCGACGACGGGGTTGAGACTGTCGCCGACGACGCCGTAGAGACGCTTGACTCCCGCGCGGGTCAGGATGTCGACGAACTGTTCCGCGACGTTCTGTTTGGCCATGGCTCCCAGGTGCCCCTTCGGTGTCCGTGAATCCCCGGATCTCCGTTCGGGTTCCATGGAGTCACACTCGGAGCGCTCACGCCTCCCAGACTGCGGCGGCCGTACGGTCGTCCGCGTATCCCTTGACCCGTACCTGGGTGTCGGCGAGGAACGCGGCGAGGCCGGGCGGTTCGGGACGGGACCACCGTGTGGCCAGGTGGGCGCCGAGTTCGGCCTCGCCGCGCAGCGGGTCGGCGAGGCCCGGACTGCACAGCAGCAGGGTGTCACCCCGGCGGGCGACGGACGTACGGAAGCGGAAGGGTTCACGCGGAGGTTCGGGGGCGGGCTCGTACGGGCTCGGGGGTGTCGGTATGCCGAGGTCCATGGTGAGCCGGTCACCCTCGGGGGTCTCGGAGGGCGGCGAGCCGAAGCCGAGGACGGCCCCGCCCCTGGCCTGGGCGGCCTTCGGTTCGATGTCCTGCCACGCCCCGTCCCGCAGCCGGAACAGCCCGCCGGTACCGACGCCGAAGAAGACGCGGGTCCGGCATTCGGGGTCTGCGGGCAGCAGCAGGCAGCGCAGGGTGGCCGCGTACGCCTCGGGGCCGAGGCCCTGCTCGGCGGCGCCCGCCCGGAGCCTGCCGAGGGTCCGGTCGGTGAGGCGGTGCAGCCCCGACTTGAGGTCGCCGCGCCGGCCGGCCCTGATGTCCTCGGCCAGGCGTGCGTGGCTGAGGCCCACCGCCTTGCCGATCCACCGGCAGGCCTCGGCGGCCGCACGGTGTGCCCCGGGGGTGCCCCGTACGCCGGTGGCGACCGCCACCAGCACCAGGGCCCGGTCCCCGCTGCCGAACCGGGCGGTCAGCAGGGCGTCCCGCCGCAGTTCGCCCCGGTACCGCGCGGAGTCGCCGCGTACGGAGGCGGCCCGCAGGGTGCAGGCCCCGTACCGGGCTCCGTCGAGCACGGTGTCCGGGACCAGATCGTCCAGTTCGTGGGGGTCGGCGGCGGGCAGCGTGGTGGGCTCGGTGTCGTAGGTGGGCGGCCGGGAGCCCACGTGGCCGCGCGGCGAGGGCAGCGGCTCCACGGGCTGGACGGGGCCCGGGGCGCGGGGGTCGGCGAGAACGTCGGTGAGGGTGGGGTCGGGGGCGGGCACAGGCGTGGGGGCGTGGTCGGGTGGGGCGGGAAAGCCGGTCGCCGAGGTCGTACGGCCCAGCGGGGGCCATGGCGGCGGTGGCCCTTCCGGCGGGCGGGGCGTGCGGCCACCGGACGGCCGGGGGCCGGACGGCCGCACGGGAGGCGTCCCGCCGCCGGGCACCGGCCTCGGAGCGGGTAACGGGGTGCCGGAGGAGTTCCCCGCGGAGCGCTCCACGTCCGCCGGACCGTCCACCGGGCCGCCGACCGTCTCGTTCACCGTGCCGGCCGCCGAGTCGAAGCGGTCGTCCAGGGAATCGGGTACGGGTGCGGAGCCCGTGTCCTCGGTGGCGCCGTCGTACAACTGCCCCCACCAGTCGTCCTCGTGACCGGTGGACCTGCCTCCCTGCTCGCTCATACCTTGAATTGTCCACCGCGCGGGCCCGATGGAAACGGAGCATCGGAAAATCGGTTCCCGGCACCGCGCGACACACGGCACACCGGCCACTCGGAACACGCGGGGGCGTATCTGTTCGATGCGAGGGATCGGTGCGCGTCCCCCGCACCTGATCTGCGCCTCCGGCCGTCCTCCGGCACCCTGGACAGATGGGAGCGTGGGATCTCCTGCTGACCGGACTGGTGATCCTGTTCGGTCTGTGCGGAGTACTGCTGCCCGGGGTGCCGGGATCGTGGCTGGTGTGGGCCGCGATCATGTGGTGGGCGCTGAAGGACCCGCGGCCCGTGGCGTGGGGGGTGCTCGTCGGGGCGACGGTCGTCCTGTTCCTCTCCCAGGTGGTCCGCTGGACCCTGCCACCCCGTCGGCTGCGGGCCGGCGGCGTCGACGGCCGGGTGCTGGCGTACGCGGGCACGGGGTCGCTCCTGGGCTTCGTCCTGGTGCCCGTGCTGGGCGCGGTCCCCGGTTTCGTGGCCGGGATCTACACCTGCGAGCGGATCCGCCTGGGCCGTCACGGCGAAGCGGTGACGGCGACGCGTACGGCGATGCGCTCGGGCGGCTGGAGCGTACTGACCGAACTGTTCACCTGCCTGCTGATCACGGCGGCGTGGCTCGGCGCGGTGATCTGGGGCTGAAACCCACCGGCCCCCGGCTACGCACGAAGCACCCCTTCGTGGGTGAGCAGGTGGACCTTGCGGTCCAGGCCGCCCGCGTAGCCGGTCAGTGCCCCGTCGGCGCCGATCACCCGGTGGCAGGGGCGCACGATCAGCAGCGGGTTCGCACCGATCGCCCCGCCGACGGCCCGTACCGCGGCCCTGGGGGCACCGATCCGCGCGGCGATCTCACCGTAGGACACGGTCGCCCCGTAGGGGACGTCGTCGATCGCGGCCCAGACCTTCTCCCGGAAGGGGGTGCCGGCGGTGTGCAGCGGCAGCCTGAAGTCCTTGAGCTCACCGGCGAAGTACGCGGCGAGCTGCTCCTCGGCGGCGCGGAACGGTCCCGGGTCCTGCCGCCAGGCCTCCCGCACACTGCGCCCGCCCTTCTGACCGGGCACGGAGAGCGAGGTCAGCGCCCCGTCCGGGCCGGCGGTGAGCAGCAGCGTCCCGAGGGGGCTGTCGACACCGGTCCAGTAGGTGTCCACAACAGCCGCGCCGCCGGCCGTCGCGCTCGTCATCGTGCCCGTCGGGGTGTGTGTCGGGGTGTGTTTCGTGGTGTTCATGAGTACTCCAACTCCCCTGCCGCGCGCAGGTGGTTCAGGGCGTATGAGCGCCAGGGGCGCCAGTTGTCGGGCAGGTCGGGGCCGGGCGGGGCCACGTCCGGGTCGCCGAGGGCACGGGTGCGGATCCCGGCGATGGTACGGGCGTCCAGACCCGGAACGGCGCGCAGGGCGTCCGCGGCGTCGTCCCGGTCGGCGCCGGGGTCGAGGCGTACGGCGCCGTCGGCGAGGGCGGCGGTGAGCGCGCCCAGGGTGCCTTCGGGTTCGGCGCCGGCGAGGGCGGCCGGTTCGGGGAAGAGGTGGGTGAGGGTGCCGCAGGGGGCGTCGAGCGTCTTGCCGTACCGCTGGACCAGCCGTGCGGCCTCGTCACGGCCCACCAGGGCCCGTACCGCGAGTTCGTCGGGGTCGGCGGTGCCCGGCGAGCGCAGTCCCGGCCGGGCGGCGACCAGCGGGGCGAGCCGCGTGTCGGCGCCGAGCCGTTCGTCGACGGCGTACGGGTCCGCGTCCAGGTCGAACAGGCGGCGCAGCCGCTGTACGGCGGTGGTCAGGTCGCGGAGGTCGGTGAGGTGGATCCGGGCGTCGAGCCAGCCGCCGGGGTGCGCGCCGCAGCCGGTGCGCGCGGTGCCGGGGTGTTCGTCGACGGCGGCGATGCCGGTGCCGTACGGGAGCCGGAGCGTACGCCGGTAGGTGCGGGTGCCCGGGGTGCCGGTGACGTCCTCGACGCCCTCGACGGCCTCGCGTTCCAGCAGGTCGAAGACGGGGCCTGGCCGGTACGGGCCGCGGTGGGCGAGGCGCAGGGGAATGCCGGCGGTGGGGGTGGCGGTGCGGCGGGCGGCCCGGCCGCCGCGGGGCGCGGCGGCCCGCAGCTCACTGGGCGTGGCGGCGTACACGGCACGGACGGTGTCGTTGAACTGCCGCACGCTGGCGAACCCGGCGGCGAAGGCGATCTCGGTGACCGGGAGCCCGGTGGTCTGCAGGAGCACGCGCGCGGTGTGCGCGCGCTGCGCCCGTGCGAGCGCGACGGGCCCGGCGCCGAGTTCGCCGGTGAGCTGGCGCTGCACCTGCCGGGCGCTGTAACCGAGCCGTGCGGCCAGTCCGGCGACGCCTTCGCGGTCGACGACGCCGTCGGCGATCAGCCGCACGGCCCGGCCCACGACGTCGGCGCGTACGTTCCACTCGGCGGAGCCGGGAACGGCGTCCGGGCGGCACCGCCGGCAGGCCCTGAACCCGGCGCCCTGCGCGGCAGCGGCGGTCGGGAAGAACCGCACGTTGCGCCGCTTGGGCGTGACCGCGGGGCAGCTGGGACGGCAGTAGATCCCGGTCGTCCCCACGGCGAAGAAGAACGCCCCGTCGAACCGCCCGTCCCGGCTGCGCACCGCCTCGTACCTGCTGTCCTCGTCCATCACACCGTCCAGTCTCCGCCGGCCGGAGGACCCCGACCGGCGGAAATCGGACATGAAGGTGAGCGGCCGGCGGGCAGGCCACGAACGGAGGTGCGCCGCAGGAGCCGGAACCTGCCGGTGGCAGACGTCAGAACTGCCTGCCACCGCCCCTCTTCGCCTCCATGGCGGCCCTGCCGATCGCCCCCTTCCGCTTCCAGTCCTTGCGGATCTCCGCACGCAGGCGTACGTCGGTCTTGGCGACGATGCGCCGGTTCTCCCGGAGCAGCTTGCGGTAGCTCTCCAGCCGGCGTTCCGCAAGAGCGCCGGTCTCGACGGCCTCGAGGACCGCGCAGCCCGGCTCGCTCTCATGGGCGCAGTCGTGGAAGCGGCAGCCCTCGGCGAACTCCTCGATCTCGGAGAACACCTGGCCGACACCGCTGCCGGCGTCCCAGAGCCCGACGCCCCGCAGGCCCGGGGTGTCGATGAGGACTCCCCCGCCGGGCAGGGCGAGCAGGTTGCGGGTGGTGGTGGTGTGGCGGCCCTTGCCGTCGACGTCGCGGGTGGCCTGTACGTCCATCACGTCCTCACCGAGGAGCGCGTTGGCGAGCGTGGACTTGCCGGCGCCGGACCGGCCGATCAGTACGGACGTGCCACCGGCGGCGACCGCGGCGAGGACATCGAGCCCTCCCCCGAGCTCTCGGCTTCGCTCGAGCAGGGAGGCACCACCGTCCTCCTGCGCGCTGACGGCGAGCACCGGCACGCCGGGCGCGCTGGTCTCCACGTCCTGGACCAGGTGTCCCAGCGTCACCGGGTCCGGCACCAGGTCGGCCTTGGTGAGCACCACCACCGGCTGCGCCCCGGACTCCCAGGCGAGCGCGAGGAACCGCTCGATCCGGGCCAGGTCCAGTTCGTCGGCGAGCGAGACGGCGATGACGGCGTGGTCGACGTTGGCGGCGAGGATCTGCCCCTCGGACCGCTTGGAGGAAGTGGAACGCACGAAGGCGGTACGCCGTGGAAGGTACGCCCGCACATACCTCGGCGTGCCCCCGGCCGGGTCGACGGCGACCCAGTCCCCGGTGCACACGACCCGCAGGGGGTCGTGCGGAGTGACGAACGCGGTATCGGCCCGCACCGTCCCGCCACCGGTGACGACATCGCACTGCCCACGATCGACCCGCACCACGCGGCCGGGCAGCAGCCCTTGCGCGCCGTACGAGGAGAACGCGGCCTCCCACTCCTCGTCCCAGCCGAGGGGAGCGAGAGGATGCGAGGAAGCCGACAGAGAAGAGGAGAAATTCAAGGGAAACCCTTCGAAGGGCGGCCCCGGCACCGCGCGTCACAGGCGCGGCAGGAGAAGAAGTGTCAGCCGAGGGCCACGGAGGTGGGATGAACGAACGTCCGGATGCGGGCAGCACCCCTCACGGAGACAGTCATCGGTCACACCTCCCTTTCACCACACACGCGCCAACAACAACAGCAGCAGCCAACGGCCCTGCTCGCCTTCCACGCCACACCCTAGAGGCCCGGTCACCCGGACGGCCAACCCTTTTCCGGCGTCCGTCCTCCTCTCCCGCTTCAATCACCCAACGAACGGGCCGCCGACTACGCCGGCGGCCCGTTCTACAGGAGGGAGGCTATGCGAAGTTGATGACCCGGCTGGTGCTGGCGGGGTCCGCCGGCCGGGTAATCGAGGGAGAGTTGGTGTAGCTCCGCCGGTTGCCGTCGGGAGCCAGGCAGGTGACCGTGGCAGCGGCAATGGCACCACCGGCCGGAATGTTCGAGAAGCTCAGAGCTCCGTACGTGCCTCCCCTGCCTTCAACGGCCTCAGAGTTGACCGAGGTCGACCTTACCTGCTGCGTGTTGACATTGTTGACCACACCGTTGACGACAACCCTCACCGATTCCGGTACCGAATTGTCGTTGAACTGGGCACAGGACGCGAATCCCGTGAGGGTGACATTCGAGCTGTTCGAGTCGGCCTGTGCCGTGCCGGCCATTGTCGCGGGAACGGCGAATCCCAGCGCGGCCACGGCCACGGCGGAGCCGATTGTCCTCTTTGCCTTGCTGCCGAAGTTCCGCATTCCAGCCTCCACTGATGTGCTTCGGTCGGACGGCTCTGGGCGAAGACACCGAGCTACGTGAACGCAGCCCAACAGCGTCGAATCGCCCTACGGGGGTACCTGCCGTCACGTGGATTGATGCGCCTGCCGCTGAGGGCCGCGCCCGACCTCACACTGCCGGTTCGGGGGACGTGGGGCCGGTTGCGGTTCGCCTGGATGGTTTATCAGGCTCTCGGCCAATTCCCGCGCAGCAAAGGTCGCTGCTGACTACGTTCCAGCATGCCCGACCCTCGTGCAAGCGGAAGGCCTTTTCGGAAAAGGCAGTTGCACGGTTACCTGCGGTTTGTGGCACAAGATTGCCGGTTGAGCACTCTCCGTATCTGCCGTGACGCCTGCCGGGCCCCGTCATCCGGTCGCGCAGGGGCGGCCGTTGAGGGTGATGTCGGCGGGTGGGGAGTTCTTTCCGGTCCGGGACGCGAGGAAGCCGAAAGCGAGCTTTCCGCCGGCGGGGACCGTCTTGTTGTAGTCGGCGGCGGTGGCGGTGACGCGGGAGCCCTCCTGGCTCGCTTCGGCGTCCCACATCTGGGTCACGCGCTGGCCGTCCCGGAAGGTGAAGGCGACGCGCCAGGAGTCGAGGGGCGCTGTCGTGGTGATGGTCACGGTGGCCTGGAAGCCGTCGGGCCACTGGTTGCCCGGGTCGTACACGGCATGGCAGACGGCCGGTTCGCCGGGCGTGGTGGTCCGGGGCGGGGAGGCCGTGGCGGAGGTGCTGCCCTGGGGTCCGGGGTCGGTGCCGGTGTCGGGGTCGGTGCCGGTGTCGGGGTCGGTGTCGGTGTCGGTGCCCTTGTCCGGGGCCGACCGGTCCGGGGCGCGCTGCTCGGGGGCGGGGTCGGCAGGTGGTTTCCCGCCGTCGGAGAGAGCGGTGTCCGAGGCCGGGGCGGGCGGGGCGCCGGGACCCGCGGGCGGGTACGGGTCCGGGTCGGCCACCGCCTGGCGGTCGTCGCCGGAGCGGGTCGCGCTGTCGGCCTCCGTACCGCCGAACTGCATCAGGGAGACCGTGAGCGCGAGCCCCGAGACCAGGACGGCGGCGACCATCAGCCCGCCCCTGACGACCCGTGCCCGGTCCGGTCCGTCGGCCGGGGCGCCGCCCGTGTCGAAGCCGCCGGGGCGGCCGGGGCCGAGGCGCGCCTCGGTCGCACGGCGGCGGCGCTCCAGGTAGGCGAGACCGCCCCAGCCGATGACCCCGCCGGTGAGCGCGGCGGGCAGCCCGCCGCCGTGCAGCCGGAGGCAGGCCGCGGCCTCCGCGCACCGCACGCAGGTGGCGAGGTGCCGGGACAGGTCGTCGGGGGTGTCGGCGGCGGGCGAGCGGGTGACGGCGTCCAGCAGTCGGGCGTAGCTGCGGCACTCGGCGTCCATCGGGGAGTCGAGGTGGTTGCGGTGGCAGCGGTCCCGGAACAGGCGGCGGACCTGGGCGAGTTCGTCGGCCGCGGTGGCGGGGTCGAGGCCGAGCCGGCGGGCCACCAGGGGCAGGGGCAGGGATTCCGCCTCGGCCAGCCAGAGCAGTTCGGCGTCGGCCTGCTGCAGGTCGCGCAGTCCGCGCAGGGCGACCGGGCGGCTCAGCGGCGGGCCGGTGTAACGGGCGGCCTTGTCGGAGTGGAGCCACAGCCTGAGGTCGGGGTCGAGCCGGTGCCCCTGGCCGGTGTCCTCCCAGTCCGCCGTAGTGGCGCGAACGGCTGTCAGCAGCAGAGGTATTCGGGGCAGCCGGGCCGACCGGCGTCCGGTGCCGCGCACGGTGCTCGCCTCCGCCTCGCGCACCTGCCGTATGCCCTGTGCGAACGCTTCCCGCGCGAGTTGCGCGGCGGCGGCGGAGCCGGCCGTGCAGAGATCGGCGTACGAGAGCACCGCGTCCCAACACTCCGAGAACAGCGCTGTCTCGGTGGCATCCTGGGGGGTCGGCAGGTCGGGCATGAGTCTCCTGCATCCACGAACGAGGTCAACCCGCCACATTGGTGGCGCAGTTGGGCGCCCTCGGGGCGATGGACGAGCTTTTCACGATCTCGACACAACTGACAAGCGCTGTCTCCGCTTCGGGCAGCACGGCGCCCGCGTACGCGCCTCTCGCTCACGTCCCTCGCCGGAGAATACGTAAGGAAGGCCGGAACGTCTCGGTTCCGGCCTTCCTTGTTTCCTCAGCCCCTCACAGCCCTCGCGGGATCACGCCTCGACGGGCTCCTGCGCCGGGAGGCTGTCCATGAAGGAGCTGACGGAGAACACCGCGCGCCCCGGTCCGGGCTCACCGTAGCCGGGGGGCGAGGCCAGGCCGAATTCGTCCATCGTGGCGCGGTAGGCCTCGAGCAGCCGGATGTGGTACTCCAGCGGCGCGCCCTGCGGGTTGGCCTTGCCGAGCGGGGTCGTCGGCTCGGGGCACCAGGTGGTGAAGCGGGGCGTGATGCCGTGCGACATGAAGAAGCGCAAGCCCTCGGTGGTGGAGGCGATGGCCTCGTCGACAGTGGTGAAGCCGGAGGGCTCGGCCATCTCCACGCCCGCCACGAAGTTGGGGATCACATTGCGCGCGCCGAAGATGTCCGCGGAGTCCAGGATGCGCTTGTGCCACTCGTCGCGGCCGACGTAGCGCTCCTTGCCGGGGCAGTACAGCTCGAACAGGCGGCGGTCCCACACCTCGTAGTTGGGGTGGTAGATCTGCACGCCGTAGTCCTTGAAGCGCTGCACGTCGTCCCTGGGCAGCGCCTGGGCGACGACCTTGCCGATCCAGCGGCCGGGGAAGCGCTCCTCGATGGCCTTGGCGTAGTGCCCGTAGAAGTCGGCCTCGTCACGGCCGGCGAGCGTCTTGGTGATCGCGCCGCCGGTCAGCGTGTAGGCGGTGGACGCCTTCGCCGTGTCGTACCGGTCGATGATCTCCAGCGCCTCGAGGACCTCCTCGGCCTCCTTGACCCCGGTGTAGGGGCGGCCGGCCGCCTTGTGCTGGCGCCAGTTGTGGTTGATGTCGCAGTACTGGCACTCCTCCTTGGCGCCGAAGTACTGGCAGACCCGGAAGACGGTCAGGTAGATCAGGTAGCCCCACTGGATGGTCGGGGCGACCTCCATGACCGACTTCCCGTTGGAGAGGGTGTGCCGGTAGTACTCGGGCATCGGCGGCACGCCGACGTCCGAGATGCGCTTCCCGTCGAGGTAGAGCCCGAGCACGCCGTCCTCGTTCGCGGCGACCCGGTACGGGGAGGCAGGGTTCACCCGCACGGAGACGACGGTGCGGCGCAGGTCGTAGGGGCCGCCGGTGAGGATGATCTCCTCGGGCGGGCGCCGGAGCGCGGCCTCACCCAGCTCGGGCAGGGTGCCGTGGTCGAAGGAGAAGATGAAGTACGACTTCGGTTTGACCTCGCCCTTCTCGTTGTCGCTGAGGGCGGACGGATCGAAGGCGATCCCGCCCCGGAGCAGGTCCTCCTTGAAAACGGCCTCGCGCGGCACATGCGGGAACCGCTCCATCAAATCCTCGACCAGCGCGGTACGGCTGCCGCTGCCCATCCCGTGTCTCCTTCCGGCTCGGACGTACGACTCCCGGCTCGGACGTACGACTCCTCACGGTATGCCCCCGCCCCTCGGTCCGTGGGGCCGGGGCCCCGACGTGATCCGGGGCACATCCCCGGACCTGCGAAAACAGTACGTTCTCCGGGCGGCTGCCGGGCCTCGGTGCCGTGCGGGTCCCGTACCGGCCCCCGCGGGGAGGCGGCCGGGCGACACGTACCCCGGGCCCCGCGATAAATTCCGGCGGGGACCTTTCCGGTCCCGCACCTCGGGGAAGGACGACCGATGACCGGGACCGTGACCAACTGGGCGGGCAACATCACATACGCCGCCAAGGAGCTGCACCGCCCGCACACCCTGGACACGCTGCGCGCGCTGGTCGCCGGGAGCAGCCGGGTACGGGTCCTGGGCAGCGGGCACTCCTTCAACGCGATAGCCGAGCCGGGCGAGGCCGGCGTCCTGCTCTCGCTCGACGCCCTGCCCGCCCAGGTGGACGTGGACACGACGGCCCGGACGGTGCGGGTGGGCGGCGGCGTGCGGTACGCGGAGCTGGCCCGCCGGGTGCACGAGCGGGGGCTCGCGCTGCCGAACATGGCGTCGCTGCCGCACATCTCGGTGGCCGGGTCGGTCGCCACCGGCACGCACGGCTCCGGGGTCAGGAACGGCCCGCTCTCCTCGGTGGTGCGCGAGGTGGAGCTGGTCACGGCGGACGGTTCGACGGTACGGATCGGCCGCGAGGACAAGGCCCGCTTCGGCGGTGCGGTCACCTCACTCGGGGCGCTCGGTGTCGTCACGGCACTCACCCTGGACCTGGAGCCGGCGTTCGACGTCGAGCAGCACCTGTTCACCGAGCTGCCGCTCGACGGGCTGGACCTCGCCACCTTCGAGACGGTGATGTCGGCCGCGTACAGCGTGAGCCTGTTCACCGACTGGAGGGCTCCGGGGTTCCGGCAGGTGTGGGTGAAGCGGCGTACGGACCAGCCGCTGCCGGACTTCCCCTGGGCACCGCCCGCGACCGAGAAGCTGCACCCCGTCCCGGGCATGCCGGCGATCAACTGCACGGACCAGTTCGGCGTGCCGGGGCCGTGGCACGAGCGGCTGCCGCATTTCCGCGCGGAGTTCACCCCGAGCAGCGGCGAGGAACTGCAGTCGGAGTATCTGCTGCCGCGCCGGTTCGCCGTCGACATGCTGCATACGATCGACAGTATCCGGGAGACGGTCTCCCCCGTACTGCAGACCTGCGAGGTGCGGACCGTGGCCGCCGACGGCCAGTGGCTCAGCCCCTCCTACGACCGGGACACCGTGGCCGCCCACTTCACCTGGGTCGCGGACACGCCCGCGGTGCTGCCCGTGGTCCGGCGCCTGGAGGAGGCACTGGCCCCCTTCGACGCACGGCCGCACTGGGGAAAGGTGTTCACCACCCCGGCGGCGAAGCTGCGCGCCCTCTACCCGAGGCTCGACGACTTCCGGACCCTGGCCCGGTCGCTGGACCCGGAGGGCAGGTTCAGCAACGCGTTCGTGCGGGACGTCCTGGGCGACTGACCGCGCCCGGTGTCGCCGGCCGGCCCGGCCTACTTCGTACAGCCCCTTTCCAAACCCCTTGTCGAACGTCGGCACCGGCCATAGCCTTGCCGCGCGCCGGTGCCGACGCCGCCCGGCACGGCAGGGATGGGGGCACCTCCGGTGAAACGCACCTCGCGGGACATCCGTACCGCCAACCGCTACGAGGTGCTGCGCCAGATCATCGCCGAGTCTCCCACTTCGCGGCAGGAGCTGGCGGCCGCCACCGGGCTCAGTCTCGCGACGGTCGCCACCCTCGTCGGCGAGCTGCTCGACCTCGGCATGATCACCGAGGTCGGCTTCGAGGACTCGGCCGGCGGCCGTCCGCGCGGCCTGGTGGCCGTCGACGCGGCGGGCGGCGCCCTGATCGGCGTCGACCTCGCCGAGACGTACGTCCGGGTCGAGCTGTTCGACCTGGCGCTGAACGTGCTGGCCCGCGCCGACGAGGAGATGCGCCCAGGCGGGAACCGGCCCGAGCAGGTCGTGGACCAGGTGGCCTCGGCGGTCGGCTCGGTGGTGGAGCGGGCCGGCATCGAGCCCGCGCGGGTGCTCGGGGCCGGGGTGAGTGTGCCGGGCCAGGTGGACCGCGCCACGGGCGTCTGTGAATACGCGCCGAACTGGGACTGGCACGACGTGCCGCTGCAGGACCTCCTCGCCGAGCGGATCTCCCACCCGCTGTACCTGGATAACCCGTTGCGCGCCTGCGCGGTGGCCGAGCTGTGGTTCGGGGCGGCGCGCGGGCACGGTGACGCGGTGGTGGTCAACCTCGGGACCGGGGTGGGCGCCGGGCTGGTCCTGGGCGGCGGGGTGCACCGGGGGGTCAGCAACAGCGCCGGTGAGTGGGGGCACACCACACTCGTCCTGGACGGGCGTCCGTGCCACTGCGGCAATCGCGGCTGCGTCGAGACGTACACCGGTGCGCCGGGGATCATGCTGAACCTGCGGGAGGCGAGCCCGCACAGCCCGCTGCTGCGCCCCGACGACCAGACGGCCACGATCGACGCCCTGGCGCGGGGGGTGGCCGCGGGCGACCCGGTGGCGGTCGAGGTCCTCGAGGACACCGCCCGTTACGTCGGTGCCGGGATCGCCGACCTGATCAATCTGTTCAACCCGGAGGTGGTCGTGCTCAGCAGCTGGGTCGCGGCCGCGTTCGGCGAGCCCCTGCTCGACGCGGTGCGCGAGGCCGCCACCCGGCACGCGCTGCGCCGCCCGCTGGCCGCCACCCGGATCGTGCTCTCCCCCATTCCCACCGATCCGGTCTGCCTGGGCGCGGCGACGTTCGCGCTGGAGGGCGCGTTGCAGACGGCGCGCAAGAGCAACGGCACGCGCGTCAACACGGCCGCGCGGGCCCGCGGTTCCAGCGCCGGTAAGCCGTAACACCTCTCGCCCCACCTGCGCCCCGAGCTTCAACACCCTTGATTCGCCGGTTCGTTCGTCATCCCGAACGGCGCGCAACGCTTCTTACGGGCTTTGTCCAACCCCTTGCCGAAGCCTTAGCCGAAGGTTAACGTCCGGCACCGCAAGGCCTTTCCGCACCCTCCGCCGCACCACCGCCGGAAGCCGTCCGCCGTCCGCCGTTCACCGCAGATCCCTCTGCTCCGCGTGCACTGCCCCGTACCGCCCGTACCGCCGGCGCCGCCCGTACTTCCCCCGCACCCGCCCGGGTCACCTGCCCCACCCACTTTCCTTCCGAGCCGTACTCGAGACAAGGACGTCGACATGTCGGCATTGAGTACTCACCACTGGGACCGCCGTTCCGTACTGCGGGCTGCCATGGGTCTGGCTGCCGCCGGCGGGCTCGCCGCGTGCGGCGGCAACACCGGCCGGGACGGCGGGTCGGGGTCGGGCAAGCGCCTGGTCCAGTACTTCCACGCCTACGGCGAGGCCGGCACGGAACAGGCCATCAGGCGCTACGCCAAGGCCTACGAGGAGGCCGACGTGACCACGCAGTGGATCACGGGCTCCAACTTCGAGAGCAAGCTGTTCGCCTCCCTGCTCACCGACAAGGCGCCGGACGTCTTCGAGTTCCATCCGCAGATCCAGCTCGTCAAGAGCGGCCAGGTGGCAGACCTGACCGACCTGGTCGAGCCGGTCAAGGACGACTTCAACCCGGCGGACATCCAGTCGCACACGGTCGACGGGAAGATCTACGGCGTCCGGATGATCGACGACCCGCAGTTCTTCTTCTACCGCAAGTCGATGTTCGAGAAGGCGGGTGTCGGCGTCCCCACCACGCTCGACGAACTCCTCGCGACGGCAGCCGAGCTGACCACGGACAAGGTCAAGGGCATCTACCTGGGCAACACCCTGCACCCGGTCGTCAACCCGATGATCTGGGCGTCCGGCGCCGACACCCTCGACGAGAAGAACGAGATCGCGTACCACACGGACGGGGTGGTCGAGGGTTTCCGTACCCTGCGCAAGCTCTTCACCAGCGGTGATCTGCTGCTCGACGCGCCGACCGACTTCTGGGACCCCTCCGCGCTCAACCAGGGGCTCACCGCCATCCAGTGGTGCGGTATGTGGGCGATGCCGCAGATGCAGCAGGCGCTCGGTGACGATCTCGGGATCTTCCCCTTCCCGAAGGTCACCGCTGCGGGCAAGCAGGCGGTCACCAACGGCGGTTGGTCGATGTTCGTCAACGCGAAGGGCAAGAACGTCGAGGCGGCCAAGGAGTACGTGAAGTGGCTGTGGATCGACCAGAAGGAGCACCAGGAGGACTGGTCGCTCTCCTACGGCTTCCACATCCCGCCGCGCATCTCGATCGCCCGGTCCGCCGACAAGCTCAAGTCGGGCCTGCCGGCCGAGGGCGTCAGGCTGTTCAACGAGTTCGGGCACTTCGACAACATCGGCTGGACCCAGGCCATGATCACCGCCTTGGAGGACGTCCTCGCCGACTGCGTCCGCAAGGGCGGTGACCCGGAGAGTGCGCTCGACAAGGCCGACGCGACGGTCGACCGCGAGCTGCAGAAGCTGTTCGGATAGACCGCGGACGGGCAGCGACGAGATGTCGACCACCACCGCGCGCGGTGCCGCCCGCCCCGCCCCGGCCAAGGGCTCCCCCCGGCCGCGGCGACCGCTGCGGACCAGCAGCACCTTCAACTTCTGGCTGTTCACCGGGCCCTTCCTCCTCGGCCTGCTGATCTTCGTCTATGTACCGATCCTGTGGAGTGCGTGGCTGTCCCTCTTCGAGGCCCGGTTCACCGTCACGCCCAGCGAGTTCACCGGCTTCGAGAACTACCGGGTCATGCTGACGGACGAGCAGTTCATGGGCTCGCTGGGCACCTTCACGGTGTTCGCGGCGCTCATCGTCCCGACCACCTGGGCGCTGTCGCTGGCGCTCGCGCTCGCGGTGAACCGGCTGCGGTTCATGCGGGCCTTCTTCCGCTCGGTCTTCTTCCTGCCGACGGCGGTGAGTTATGTCGCCGCCTCGCTCATCTGGAAGATGTCCCTCTTCAACGGGGTCCGCTTCGGTCTGGCGAACACCGTGCTCGGCGTGTTCGGCGTGGACAACACCGCCTGGCTGGCCGACCCGAACCCGCCCTGGTACTGGCTGGTCATCGTGACCGTACGGCTGTGGCTCCAGGCCGGTTTCTACATGATCCTGTTCCTGGCCGCGCTGCAGAACATCCCGCGCGAGCTGTACGAGGCGGCCGCCATCGACGGGGCCAGGCCCGGCTGGCAGACGTTCCGGTACATCACACTGCCGCAGTTGCGCGCGACCTCGACGGCCGTGGTCCTGCTGCTGCTCGTGGCCGCCTACCAGGCCTTCGACGAGTTCTTCAACCTGCTGAACAAGACCACCTGGGGGCGCCCGCCGCTGGTCGAGCTGTACTACAAGGCCCTGGGCGACAACCAGGACTACGGCGCGGGCAGCGCGGGCGCGCTGATCCTCACGCTGCTGATCTGCCTGGTGACGCTGTTGCAGGGCCGGTTCATGGGCTTCGGCCGGGGGGAGGACTCCAGGTGACCGCCAGTACACCCGCGCCGGGGACGGCAGAACCCGGGGCGAAGCGGCCGTCGCGGCCGGGGGCGAAGCGGCTGTGGCGGCCGGACCGGCCGGTGGGCAGCCGTCCGGGGCGAGGCGGGCGGGGGGCAGGGGACAGGCGGGCCGGCCGCCGCGGCAGTGTGCTCGGGTCCGCGGGCCTGTACGCCGCGACCTGCCTGGCCGCGCTCCTCTTCCTCGTCCCCTTCTACCTGATCGTCCGCAACGCCCTGTCCACCGATCCCGAGATCACCGGCGAGGAGTGGACGTTCTTCCCGTCCGACATCCAGTGGGGCAACATCACCGAGCCGTTCGACGACCCGACGGTCGACTTCGCCCGGTCCCTCTGGAACTCGGCGGTCGTCGGGATCCTGCATACCGTCGGCACCCTGCTGGTCTGCTCGCTCGCCGGATACGGGCTGGCCCGCATCCCCTACCGGCATACCAACAAGATCTTCTACGCCGTTCTGGGGACCCTGATGGTGCCGACGGCGGTCACCTTCGTGCCCAGTTTCGTGCTCGTGTCGTCCCTCGGCTGGGTGGACAGCTACCGGGGTCTGATCATCCCGGGCCTCTTCAGCGGTTTCACCTGCTTCCTTTTCCGGCAGTACTTTTTGGGGTTCCCCAGAGAGCTGGAGGAGGCGGCTCGGGTGGACGGGCTCGGCTACTGGGGTGCGTACTGGCGTGTCGTCGTCCCGAACTCGCTGAACTTCTTCGCCGCCATCGCGACGATCACCTTCATCAGCGGCTGGAACTCCTTCCTGTGGCCGCTCGTCATCGGCCAGGACCCGAGCGCCTGGACCGTCCAGGTCGCCCTCTCGTCCTACATGACCAACCAGACCGTCAACTTCCATCTGATCTTCATGGCCACGGCCATATCCATCCTGCCCCTGGTCTGCGTCTTCCTGTTCCTCCAGCGCTGGCTCGTCCAGGGCATCGCACAGACCGGCATCAAGGGCTGAGTCAGGAGACCGATGAATTCGCGCACGACGGCGACCGACTACGTCGAGGACGTCTCCCCCGGCCGCGGGACCCTTCCCCCGCGTGCCCGGTACGCGTCCTCGGACGCGGTGTCCCTTTCTCTGAACGGCGGGTGGCGGCTGCGTCTGTCGGCGACGGCGGACGCCGAGGACGACGCGTTCGCCGCTCCCGGGTACGACGCCGGCGACTGGGCGGAGGTGACCGTCCCCGGTCACTGGGTCCTCCAGGGCGACGGCGTCTTCGGAGCCCCCGCCTACACGAACCACCTCTACCCGTTCCCCGTCGATCCGCCGTACGTCCCCACCGAGAACCCGACCGGCGACCATCTGCACGTCTTCGACCTTCCGGAGGACTGGCCCGCCCCGGCCGGGGGCGACCACGCCGTGCTGCGCTTCGACGGGGTCGAGTCCTGCGCCCGGGTGTGGCTGAACGGCACGGACATCGGGGAGTTCAAGGGATCGCGGCTGCCGCACGAGTTCGCGGTCGGCGCGTTGCTGAAGCCCGCCGGGAACGTTCTCGCGGTCCGCGTGCACCAGTGGTCGGCCGGTTCGTATCTGGAGGACCAGGACCAGTGGTGGCTGCCCGGCATCTTCCGTGACGTGATGCTGCTGCACCGGCCGGCGGGCTGCGCCGGTGACTTCTTCGTGCACGCCTCCTACGACCATGTCACCGGGGAGGGCACCCTGCGCGTCGACTCCGAAGCCGACGGGCGGGTGACCGTAGCGGAGTTGGGCATCGACGTCGCGACCGGGGAGCCGGTGACGCTGCCGGTCGTTCCCTGGTCGGCGGAGACCCCCCACCTCTACGACGGGGTGCTCGCCACGGCCGGCGAACGCGTCCCGCTGCAAATCGGGTTCCGCACCGTCGCCCTGGAGGACGGCCTGATCAAGGTCAACGGGAAGGCGGTCCTCTTCAAGGGGGTCAACCGGCACGAGTGGCACCCGGAGCGGGGCCGCGCCCTGGACCTGGACACCATGCGCGAGGACGTGCTGCTCATGAAGCGGCACAACATCAACGCCGTCCGCACCTCCCACTACCCGCCGCACCCGGCCTTCCTCGACCTCTGCGACGAGTACGGGCTGTGGGTCGTCGACGAGTGCGACCTGGAGACCCACGGCTTCGTCGAGCAGGACTGGCGCGACAACCCTGTCGACGACGACCGCTGGACCCCCGCCCTGCTCGACCGTGCCGCGCGCATGGTCGAGCGGGACAAGAACCACCCGTCGGTGGTGATGTGGTCGCTCGGCAACGAGGCGGGCACCGGGCGCGGCCTGACCGCGATGGCGGACTGGATCCGCTCCCGGGACCCGGCCCGTCCGGTGCACTACGAGGGCGACTTCGACTGCCGTGACACGGACGTCTATTCACGGATGTACTTGCCGCACGCCGAGGTCGAGCGGGTCGCCCGCGGGCTCGACGGCGGCTCCCGCCGACGCCGTCGACTCCCGCTGATCCTCTGCGAGTACGCGCACGCCATGGGCAACGGTCCCGGCGGACTCGCCGACTACCAGGCTCTGTTCGAGCGGTACGACCGGCTCCAGGGCGGCTTCGTCTGGGAGTGGATCGACCACGGCGTCCGGCACCCCGAGCTCGGCTACGCCTACGGCGGCGACTTCGGCGAGGAGCTCCACGACGGCAACTTCGTGTGCGACGGGCTGTTGTTCCCCGACCGTACGCCGTCGCCGGGGCTGACCGAGTACAAGAAGGTGATCAAGCCGGTCCGGATCGAGGCCGGCGACGCGGATGGCACCGTACGGCTGACCAATCGGTACGACTTCGCGGACCTGTCCCATCTGGAGTTCGAGTTCTGCCACCAGGTGGACGGCCTGCCGGCCGGCGCGCACCGGCTCACCGTGCCGCCGCTGGCCCCCGGCGAGTCGGCGGAGGTCAAGCTGCCCGAGGCACCGGACGGCGGCGGCGAGGAGGTGCAGTGGTCCGTGCGCGCGCTGCTCGCCGAGGACGGGCCCTGGGCCGGTCGGGGCCACGAGGTGGCCTGGGCTCAGGGAATGGTGGCCCGCCGCGCCCCGTTGCCGGCGGCGACCGGTGTGCGGCCCTCCGTCGACGGGGACCGGATCACGCTGGGGCCGGCTGTCTTCGATGCCCGCACCGGCGTGGTGCGCACCATCGCCGGTGTCGGGGTACGCGATCTGCGCCTGGACGTGTGGCGGGCGACGACCGACAACGACGACGGCGCACCCTGGCAGTCGGACACCCGGTACGGCCTGCTCTGGCGTGAGCTGGGCCTGCACCGCATGCGGCACCGGACGGTCACCGTCGAGCCGGGTGGTGGGGGCGCCGGTGGAGGCGACGGTGAGGCACTGGTCGTGCGGACGCGAGTGGCCCCGGCCGGACGTGAGCCGGGGCTGCGGACGGTGTACCGCTGGACCTCCGACGGCACCCTCGTACGGCTGACCGTGTCGGTCGTACCGGAGGGCGACTGGACGGTGCCGCTGCCCCGGCTCGGGATCCGCTTCGGGCTGCACGCCTCGGTCACCGGCAGCGCCCGCTGGTTCGGCGGCGGTCCCGGCGAGGCGTATCCGGACACCTCGGCGGCGTCGCGGCTGGGCCAGTGGGAGGCCGGGGTGCCGGACCTGCAGACGCCCTATGTCCGCCCCCAGGAGAACGGGGCGCGGGCCGACGTACGCCGGGTGGAGCTCGGCGGGCTCCGGATCGAGGGCGACCCCGAGTTCTGGTTCACCGCCCGTCCCTGGACGAGCGAGCAGCTCGACGCGGCCCGGCACCTCACCGACCTCGTCCCCGGTGACACCGTGTGGGTGAACCTCGACCACGCCCAGCACGGCATCGGCTCGCAGTCCTGTGGTCCGGGCCCGCTCCCGCGGTACGTGCTGTGGGCCGAGCCCACGGAGTTCTCGTTCGTCTTCTCCGCACAGCCGATTTCCGGCTGAGGCGGGCGGGCGACCGAACGCCCCCGCGCCGGCCCGGCGGTGCGGGACCGGCGCGGGGGCGGGTGTGTGGCCGGCGTGCGGGCAGGTCAGTGGTCCGCGCAACAGGGCGTGGGATCCGGGGACTCGAAGGGGACGAGGACGCCGCCCCTCGCCGGTGTGGCGGCGAGGAGGAGCTCGCCCTGCTGCCACTGCGGGCGGACGTGGTCCCGGGTCACCATCCGGGTTCCGGGGTCGGGCGCACCCGGTGCGCCGAGGACTGTCACGTGGCTGATCGCGGATCCCGCGACCAGTTCCGCGACTGTCATCGTGCCGGTGAGCGCCGGCGCCCCCGGGTAGACCACGGCACGGCCGAACGCGTCGGGCAGGCCGGCCGACAGCTCTCCGTGCCCGTCCGCCGCGAGCCGCGCCCACGTGGTGCGCAGGTGCGGCTCGGACGGCAGGGACAGGGAGACGGCGACGCGCGGGCGGTCGCCGCGCACCAGGTGCGTACAGCCGAACGCCCCCTCCGGCAGCTCCAGTTCGGCTGCCAGCCACTGGAGGAGGTGGTCGGCGCTCCGCAGGTCCCGGATGCCCGCGTCGACGGTGAGGGCGTGAGTATGGGCGTGGGGCGTCACGCCGGCAGGACCCATACCGGGTTGGTGTAGAACCACAGGTCGCGCCAGGGGTCGGCGTCGCCGACGACGTCGATGGCGGGGCCCGCCGGGTCGACCTTGGCACCCCTCGCGCCGACGGCGGACCGGTTGCCGTCGGAGCCGCGCAGCCGGACGTACAGCGGGTGGTCGACGCGGCCGAGGTCGTACGTGACGCGGACCGTACCGGCCGCCTTGTCGATGTCGTACGAGCGGGTGACCTTCGCGGTGGGCGCGGTGAAGGTGTCCTTGTCGGCGACGGGGCCGGTGACATCGCCCTGGATGACGTCCACGCGGGCCAGCTTCGGTATGAAACCCGCCCAGTTGGTGCCGCCCGCGAGCGTCACGTCGGCGGTCAGGGCGACCTTGGTCCCCTTGCGGACGTGCAGCGCGCCGCCGAGGGTGGCCCAGCGGCCGCCGCCGGAGACCCGGACGTCGAGACCGCTGATGAGCTGGCCGTGGTCGACCCAGATGCGGCCGGCGCGGATGCCGTCCATGACGGCGGCGTAGGAGAAGCCGTCGGCGCCGACGTGGGTGCGGCTGTACTGGCCGGGCCAGTAGTCGCCCTGGGTGACGTCGATCTGCCCGTTGTACACAGGATCCGGGTAGCGGCCGTCGGTGGTGAAGTCGCCGCCCGTGCCGCGCGCCCCGGTGTCGGCGTAGACCTGGTGGGAGTCGGAGTTGGCGGTGATCCACCAGGGGCGGCCCTCGGCGAGGAGGCTGTCCCACAGGCCGCCGACGGTGGCGGTCATCCAGTCGAAGCCGCCCCAGGTGCGGTAGCTCTCCAGCGGGTAGCCGGCGAAGGAGTTGGCGCTGGGGTTGTTGTCGTAGATGCCGCGGGCGCGTCCCATGCCGAGGGGCTTGGGAAGACCGGCGGCCTGGTGGCCGGGGGCGCCTTCGAAGCCGACGGCGATCTGGTGGCTCTTCGGGGTGGCGTCGCGCCAGGCGCGGATCTCGTGCGGGGAGTCGACACCGCGCCGCGCCGGGTGGTTGGCGAGCATCAGGGCGTCGTCGATCCTGCGCCGTCTCACCTGCTCGGCGAGGAACTCCAGGCCCGCGACGGCGAGCGCCTCGTTGGCGGGGGTGGAGTCGGAGGTGCCCTTCACGCTGCCGTCGTAGTCGTTCTCGAACTGCTTGAGGACGGCGACCTCGTTGCGGCCGGGGTGGACGAAGACGGTGCCGTGCTCGGCGGCCGGGATGTTCCATTCCAGGCCCTGGAAGACCAGGGTGTCCTCGTGGGCGGCGCGGGCCTCCTTGATGTCCGGGTTCACCTTCTCCACGCCGATCCTGGCGTGCGTCTCGCTGCCGTGGTCGGTGATGACCAGCCAGTCCATGCCGTGCTTGGCGCCCTGGCGGACCTGGTCGACGACGCGGTACTTGCCGTCGCTGCTGTACTGGGTGTGGATGTGGTGGTCACCGGCCAGCCACAGGAAACCCTTGCCCTTGCCCCGGCCGCTGCCGCGGCTGTTCCCGCCGGACCGGGCGGGTGCGGCGGCCGCGGTGCTCGAGGACAGCACGCTGCCGGCCGCGAGGCCCGCGCCGAGCAGCCCGGCCCGGCGCAGGAGGGTGCGGCGCGACTTCTGCTCCGGGGAGAGGGCCTCGTCGGGCACGGAGGTGTCGAAGGCGGCGGGCAGCGGCGCCGTCGCCTCGTGCCGGTGGTCGTCCCCGTGGCGGTGAGGGTGGTGCCCGTGACCGTGGCCGTGCGTGTGCCCATGTCCCATATGAGTGCCTCCTGGATGCCACCGGTGGGGGCGGCTGTCTTCCGCGGCGCGATCACCCCGCGTGTGGAGGATGGGGGCACCTCGTGAACGTCGTACGACGTGGGGGTGATCGGCGCATGCCCCTGGTGCGGCGGCTCACCGCACCCGCCCGTCCGGTCGCGCCGGGTCGCGGCCTGAACACCGCAGGTCGCCCACCACGGATGCCGTGGGGCGCCTTGGAGTTTCCGTGCCCCGCTCCGAAGACGCGGTGCCGCGCACCGGCCCAAGGCGGGCGACAAGCATCCCCGTCACCACCGCCGCCCCAGGCCGCCGTCACGCATCGGGCGGCCGTGCCGGGTGTGAGACGGCGAAAACAGCGGTACGGACGTTGAGTCGGAGCCGTTTTCCTAAGATGGAACGAACGCGGATGTCATATGCCGCCCAGCGGGAGGGGGATGAAGCACGCCTTGTCCCCACAGCAGCTCGGCCGCGGTCCGTTGCGGCCCACTCCCCCGGATGGTCCCACCCCTTCCGGCCCGGACGGCGGGACGTCCCGGCCGACCCGGTCCGTGGGCCGGCTGGCCGGGCTCGGATGCGCGGCGGCCGGATACGCCGTGTTCCAGTTCCTGCTCGAGGTGCTGCCCGCCTCCGTCGGCGGGGAGGCGGCGAAGTACCTGATCGCCTCGGTGAGCGGCCTCGGCACCGCACTCTCCGCATGGCTCGCGGCGGCACTGCTGCGGGCCCGCGCGACAGCGCCGGCACCGCGACCGCTGCCACAGCCGCAGCCCACGGCCGAAACCACTCCCCCGACCGGCGGCCGCGCCCCCGGCCCGCTTCCGCAGCTCTTCGCGGCCACCTACGACACGCTCGTCGGCGAGGTGTCGGTCGTCGACGATCCGGAGCGCGGGCGGCTCGTCGGCTGGTCGCACTCGCTGGGCGAGAGCTCCCCGGCCCGCCCCACCTCGGTCGGCACGGCGTACGGGCTGCAGACCCTGCTGGACCTGGGGACGACCGACGGACGCCTCTCCACGGGCGAACTCGCCGACACGCTCTGGCGGTTGCGGCTGCCGGGCGGCGGCTGGTCGGCCCGGTCGCAGGGCGCGCGGGCGCGTCCCGAGGTGACCGCGCTGGTGCTGGGTGCGCTGGCCCGCGCGGGAGCGTCCCGGGGCGGCCGGCTGGCGCGCGAGGTGGACCTGTGCACGGCGGCCTTCACCCAGGACACCGACCGCGTGGGACGCGAGTCGACCCACGTGATGACGACGGTGCTGCGCGGGCTGCTGCGCGCCGCACCCGACTGCGACGCCCTGCCGGTACTGCGGGAGGCGCTCGTCGACGGGGCGGTGAGCGATCCGCACCGGGACCGTCTGCGCTGCTGGGGCTACCGGCTCGACTCGCCGTACGAAGGCCCGTCACCGGTGCACACCGCGCAGGCGGTGCTCGCGCTCGACCGTGCGGCACGCGTCCTGGGCGAGAGCCCAAAGGTGCGGGCCGCCCGTGAGGACGGCGTGCGCTGGCTGCTGTCCTGCCCCGACGCACCGCACCACGTCTGCCAGGACCTGGAGAACGGCCGCGAGGAGGTCCGCCGTCCCCGCCCCGACGACCCGGCGCGCCACGAGGTGCTGAACGTACGGCACTTCACCGCGTCCTGGGTCGTACGCGCCCTGCTGTGCCGGGGCTCGCTGGAGGTGGCCCGCAGGGACGGCCTGGAGGAGACCTGGCGGGAGCTGCTGGACGGCGCGGCAGCCTGCGTGCGCGCAGGGCAGCAGGACGGCATCTGGTCCTGGGGACGGGGCGAGAGCACGGAGCTGCGGCGCCCGTTGTGGATGACGTATCAGGGTGTGTCGGCACTGCGCGCACACGCGGTGTGGACGTACCGACCGGACGAGGCGGCTCCCGCGCGTTGACGCGTAGCACGGGGCTACTCGCCGAATGGGAACCGGAAGGACGGAGTGCGCATGGGCGGTCGACAGGTCTTGGCGGCACGGCGGTTGCTGGCCGAATCCCTGGACGGTGCGTTGCCCGAACGGGACCAGGTGGCCGCGGCCCACGCGGTCGTCGACGAACTCGGCTCGCTGGAAAGGCTCTTGGAACTGGTCGCCGAACTCGCCTGTGGCGAGGGCGATCCCGAGGCGGCGGCCCGGCTGTCGTACCGGCATGTCCTCGGCTTCGACAAGCTGCTGCTGGTGGACGCCGGACCGCGGCACATGCTGCGCGCCCATGTGTGGCACGCGGGTGCGGGCGGCACGGGCCGGGAGGACATTCACAACCACCGCTCGGCGCTGGCCTCGCATGTCGTACGGGGCCGGCTGTGGACGGAGTTGTACGAGGAAGTACCCGAGGGTCGGGACGCGGGGCGGGCCGGGGTTCGGGGCGGGACGCGGGACGAGATGCGGGACGAGACGCGGGACGGCGGCATCGCGACGGCCCGCTTCGAGGAGTCGCTGGCCGAGGGGTCGGCGGACTGGCTGCTGGAACCGGCGGGTCCGGCGCGGCTGCGGCTGACGCATCTGGGCCAGTACGCGGCGGGCAGCACGTACGCCCTGCCGGCGCACACCCTGCACCGCGCCTGGTGCGACACGGAGGGGCCGACGGTGACCCTGTTCCTCGAGACGGGCGGTCGACGGCGCCGGCACACCGATGTGTTCACCCCGGGCGGCCCGCACGCGGGCGCGGTCCCGAAGGTGCCGATGAACGTACCGGGCTATCTGGAGTCGCTGGGCTCCCTGTCGGACCTGCTCAGGAGTCCGTGAGCGCCTGCCGGACGATGTCCAGGTTGTAGTCGTCGATGTCGACGCCGGTCAGCTCGGTCGGGCGAAGCCAGGCATGGTCCTGGTCCGGACTGGGTAGCGTGACGTCCCGGGACAGCGGGCGGACCAGGAAGTTCTCCTGCCAGTTCTTGATCTCGTGCCCGGCGTACTCGCTCAGGAAGGACGATTCGCCGACCTTGCGCACGATCTCACCGAGCAGGCCGGTCTCTTCCTTGAGTTCGCGCAGCGCGCCGTCCGGGGCGCTCTCACCCGGTTCGAGCTTGCCGCACGGGACGCCCCACACCCGGGGCAGGAATCTCTCGTGCTCACTGCGGCGCACCAGAAGCACGCGCCCCTCGTCGTCCGTCACGACCGCTGCAGCCAGCCGTTTGTCGCCGGGGATGTCCATGTCCATGGTTCCTCGGTCCCTCGGTCTCTCGCCGGAGATGAGTACAAAGGTTCTGATACCCGCGAAAGCGTCAACCGTACCAGGGTCGTCCGAGGGACGCAGGGGCGTCGGCCACGCCTCGTACGGAGTCCCTGCTCAGTGCCTGGATCTCCGCGTAGGCGGGTGCGGTGCCGGTGGGCGTACGCCCTTCCCGGATGTCGGTCGCGGCCTCCACCGCGGCACCCAGCGCCCGCCGGTACAGCAGGGACCCGAGGCTGATCCGGCGCACGCCGAGACCGGCAAGCTGCGGGACGGAGGGGCCAGTGGGCGAGTAGAGGATGTTGAGCGGCACGTCGAGCCGGCGCACCAGACCGGCGATCTCACGGGGGTCGGTGAGACCGGGCACGAACACACCCTGGGCACCGGCCTGTTGATAGGCGTCGAGCCGACGGAAGGTGTCCTCCCGCCTGCTGCCGGCGTCCGTATCGGGACCGGCGGTCCAGTAGGTGTCGGTGCGTGCGTTGACGAAGAGTCCGGGGGCCGCCGCCCGCACCGCGGCGATCTTCGCGGCGTGCCGGCCGACGGGCCCGAACCCGTCCTCCAGGTTGATCCCGACAGCGCCGAAGGCATACAACTCGCTTGCGAACGAGGCGACTTCGTCGGGGTCGTCACTGAAGCCGTCCTCGGCGTCCACGGACAGCCAGTACGGTCCCGAGCCTAGGGTGAGGGCGAGCAGCAGCGTCTGCTCACGCGTCGCCGCCGCCCCGTCGGGCAGCCCGGCGCCCGCCGCGACGGCCAGACTGGTGGTGCCGACCGCCCGGAACCCCCGCGCGGCGAGAGCCATCGCGGAAGCGTGGTCCCAGGCGTTGGGCAGCAGGAGGAGTTCGTCGGCATGATGCAGTCCGGCGAACCCGGTGACGGCGTTCGGCGCGCTCTCGGTCATGCGGGAACGCTAGCCGCGGAACGCTTCGGCACCGGCCGAAGTGTGCGGGGAGGGGTGTTCACGAGGAGAGCCTGGGACGCTCCGGTTCCGGTCGGAACGTCCCAGGGGCTTCATCCCCTCCTGATCCGGCCCTCGGACACCAGATGCCGGAGGACGAGTTCGTCGCGGACCAGGGCCGCGTACCGTGTGGCGCCGTACTCCGAGGTGTGGGTGTTGTCGCGTTTCTCGTCGTAGAGGTAGAGCGCCTTGGAGCCCTCCACGCCGAGGGATTCCACCAGCGCCTTGGTCCTGGCGGTGAGGTCGATCAGTGGTACGCCTGCGGCCGAGGCGACGGCGCGGACGACCGCCGGGTGGTTGACACCGAGCCCGTTGACCAGCAGCGCGGTGTCGTTGTTCAGAGTGCCGTCGGCGTTGAACCAGCGCCGCACGACGGGCGTCACGAGGACCGGTTCGCCGCCCTCGGCCCGTACGCCCGCCACCATGGTCTCGAGGTTGGCCCGGTAGGTCGCCTCGTCGGTGGTCTTGTCGTTGTGGGCGAGCTGGATGAGGACGAGGTCACCGGGCCGGATCGACGACCGGACGGTGCCCCACAGCCGCGGGTTCCCCAGGTAACTGACCGTACTCTCACCGGAGTCCGCGTGATTGGCGACCGAGAGACCCTTGCGCAGGTACTGCGGCAGTTGCTGTCCCCAGCCGGAGTACGGGTCGCCGGGTTGGTCGCAGGCGGTGGAGTCGCCGACGAGGAGGATCTGCCGGGTGTGCCGGTCGGCGGCCGGGGTGACCCGGATGTCGGCGAGCGCGGGGGCGCTGCCGCCGATGGCGAGGTCGAGCCCGGGACTGCCGTCGGGCCCGGTGGGCTCCCCCTCGGGCGTGCGGACGTCGACGGTGAAACCGCGGGTGACCCGCTGCCCGGCCTTGGCGGCGGTCTCCGCGAGGAGCGTGCGCCTGGTCTCGCCGCCGATGGCGGTGCGGGAGGCGGCCTCACCGCCGAGACGGACCTGTACGTCGTAGGTGCCGGGCGGGAGGTCGAAGTGGCAGGCGGTGGCGGTGCAGTTCTCGATGCCGAGGGCCGGCCGGTGGTCCCGCGGCTGGGCGGCGGCCGGGACGGACGACAGCCCGAGCCCGCCGGCGATCGTCGCCGCCACCACTGCGCCTGCGACGACGGCACCGGTCGGTCCTCTTTGCCGCGTGCTCATGACCCTCTCGTCCACTGCTGGTTGGTCCCTCCGTTGCAGGTGTACGTGATGAGGGCGGCCGAGTTGGCGGTCGCGCCGCCGGACACGTCGAGGCATTCGCCGGTCGCGCGGGACACGAGGGAGACGTAGGAGCCGGTGGTGGAGAGCGACCACTGCTGGGCGGTGGCCGCGACGGAGGCGGAGCAGTTCTCCTGTGTGACGGTGCTCGCGTTCTCCTGGAGGCACAGCGAACTGTTGCGTACGACGAGTTGGTGGTAGCCGTTGCCGGCCGGCTTGAACCAGAACCGCTGATTTCCGCCGCCGTTGCAGTCGTACTGTTTGATCTGGGCGCCCTGCCACAGCGACTGGCTCGTCACGTCGGCGCACTTCCCGCTGTGCCGGGCGATGAGCGTGCTGTAGGTGGCGGAGGTACCGGTGACCGTCCCGGCGGCCGTGTCGACGGTGGTCTCGGGCGACCAGGACAGGGACATCGAGGTGGCGGACGGGAAGGTCAACGGCAGCCACACGTACCGGGAGTCGTTGACCCTGCCGCCGAAGGAGTTGCCCCAGCGGTCCCCGAGGTACAGGTACGAGGTGCCCGAGGATCCCTGTACCGGCAGGACGAACGCGGTCTGCGAGCCGTAGGCGGTCGCGTCCCCCACGGTGCGCATCGTCGACCAGGGTCCGGCGAGATTGGTCGCGGTGGCGTACTGCTGCTGGTTGGGGTTCCAGCCGGTGGCGCCGGAGGTCAGCATGAAGTACACGCCGCCCCGTTTGAACAGGGCCGGTGCCTCGCGGTGGCCGCCGGGCCACGGGTTGGCGACCAGGCTCGCGATGCCGGTGTGGTCGGCGGTCAGCCGGTAGATGTGCAGGTCGTAGTTCTCGCGGGCGGCCGAGATCATGTAGCCGGTGCCGTCGGTGTCGGTGAAGACGGTGATGTCGCGGGACATGTGCTGCCCCAGCGGGCGGAAACTGCCCCGCCACTCGTAGTCGCCGTCCACGGTGTCGGAGACGGCGACGGCGGCGCGGGCCTCGCCGTAGTCGGAGCCGTTCTCCTTGTGCATCCACATCACGAACGTGCCGGTGGCCGCGTTGTACATGACCTTGGGGCGCTCGATGTTGGCGGTGGCGAGTTCCGGGTCACTGGCCTGGGTGAGGACGTGGTTGCGGAACTCCCAGTTCTTCAGGTCGATCGAACGGTAGGCGTCGACGTACCGGAAGGTGTTGTCGTCGTTGCGGTGCTCGCCGAACCAGTAGTAGTACGCGCCCACCTTGATGATCCCGCCGCCGTGGGCGTGCACGGCGTTCCCGGTGACGTCGGTGAACTGGACCCCGTTGCCGATCGATTGGGGCGCGGCCTGCGCGGGCCCGGCGGTGACGAGGGCACCGGCGAGGGCGAGGCAGAAGGTGAGCAGAACCGCGTACAGGCGTCTCATGTCACACCCCCTTTGCCGCTCGTGGTCGTTCCGTCGGCCACGGGGATGCCGAAGTCCGGGGTGCCGTCCGGCTTCCAGCCGAGGGTCTGGACGCGGGTGTGGCGGTTCGGGTCGTGGAGCGGGTCCCCGTCGATCTCCTTGTACTGCCGGGCGTGGTAGACGAGGACGTCGCTGCGCCCGTCCTCGGCCACGGTGAAGCAGCTGTGCCCGGGACCGTACTGCCGGGTCGTGTCGCTGCCGGCGAAGACGGGGACGGGCGACTTGGACCAGCTCGCGGTGTCCATGAGGTCACTGTCGGCGGGGGCGGTCAGCAGACCCATGCAGTAGTTGGCGTCGGTGGCGCTGGCCGAGTATGTCATGAAGACCCGGCCGTGGCGCTGGATCACGTACGGCCCTTCGTTGACCCTGAAGCCGATGCGCTCCCAGGCGTACTCCGGTGTGGAGAGCCGTATCTGGGGCCCGGTCAGGGTCCAGGGGTCGGCCATCTCGGAGAGCCAGACGGCGGTGTTGTTGTCCATGCCGGGCTCGTGCTGCGCCCAGGCGAGGGTGGGGGTCCCCCCGCTCGAGCGAAGCCGAGAGTGGGGGAGGGTGCCGCGGTGGGTGAAGGTGGTGGCGTCCAGGGAGAAGGTCTCCCAGGCCGTCCTGATCCGTCCCTTCTCCACCCAGGTCCCCCGGAAGGGGTCGGGGTGGGCGTTCTCCAGCACCCAGATGCGGATGGCCCACACGTCCTCGGCGGGCGCGGCGGCGAAGTAGATGTACCACTTGCCGGCGACGCGGTGCATCTCCGGCGCCCAGATGTGGGCACCCATGTCACCGGTGGGGTGCGCCCGCCAGATGACGGACTCGGCGGCGCTTCCGAGCCCGTTCAGCGTGCGGGAGCGGCGCAGGATGATCCGGTCGTACTCGGGCGCGGTGGCGGTGAAGTAGTAGAAGCCGTCGGTGTGGCGGGTGATGTGCGGGTCGGCGCGGTTGCGGACGAGGGGGTTCGTGTAGGGGGCCGCCGCCTTCGGTCTGTCGTCGGGGGCGGCGGGGGCGGCCGTGTGGGCCGCTGCGGGGGCGGGGGCGGTGGCGGCCAGGGCGCTCGCGGCGAGGGCGCCCTTCAGTAACAGCCTGCGGGCGGGAGGTGGGGAAGCGCGGGGCGGGTCGGGCAGGTCGTCGGCGGCACGGCTCATGCGGTCTGCCTCTCACGGCGGAAGGGTGCTCGCGATCGCGAGGTTGTTCGACATCGCGAACGCCATCTGACATGACGAACGCCGACAAGGTAGGGGTGTGTCACGGACAGGTCAACGGGTCGGGCGGGACGAAGTCGTCCCGCCCGCTCTCACCAAGGCCTGTTACCCCCACCGGGGCCCGCCCCTACTCCACCTGAGGGGCGAAGCGGTGCATCACGTCGCCTTCGGGCTGGACGATGCCGTATCTGCCCTCGGGAATTTCGTTCCAGGCGCCGGGCAGGTCCCCGAGCGGCTCCGACACGATGAGGCGGGTCTCGTCGGACACCTCACGCAGGAACGCCACGTCCGGATGGAGAGAGCGCAGCGTCTCCACGCGGGTGCTGTAGAAGAGCGAACGGGACGCCTTTCGGGTCGAATAGCGGAACGCCCACAGCCGTTGTCCGTCGGTCACCGCGACCGTCATCTGCAGCGGGAACTCCACACCGTGCTCCCGCCCGACCCGCTCCACCAGGCCCGCCATCCGGGCGACCGCCCGCGGCGGGTCCCGCTCCAGGCCGAAGGTGAGCGCCAGGTAGAACATCAGCTCGGAATCCGTCGACCCCTCGATGGAGAGGAAGAGCTCCGGATCGACGGCCAGGGCGAGGTCGCGCCGGGTGCGGTCGAAGCCCTCGATCGCGCCGTTGTGCATCCACCTTTCTTGTCGGGCAGGGTGCCCGGTCCCTTCAGGGCCGGGGTGAATGCCCGGTCCCGCGGAGCGGGGCAGAGGTGGCCGCAACGTCTCCAGGGCGATGCGGCGTTCCGGGGGTGGTGGCGGTGGGTTTGACTTCAAGGTAGGTGTGGCATGCGCGGCTGTGGGTGGTGGGGTCGGTCGCTCGTTCGGGTGAGCCTGGTGGGATACGAAGAGGGGAGCGAGTGGCGGGGCTAGGTTTGGCGGCATGTCACGTTTCCGGATGTACCCGACGGCCGCGCAGGCGGAGCAGATGCTGCTGCACTGTGCGCACGCCCGGTACGTGTGGAACCTGGCCGTCGAGCAGCACGCGCACTGGAAGTGGGGCCGCAGGTCCGCTCCCGGGTTCGCCGAGCAGTGCCGCCAGCTCACCGAGGCCCGGCGGGAGAACGATTGGCTGTGTGTCGGGAACGCGGACGTGCAGCAGCAGGCCCTGAAGGACTTCGCCAAGGCCAAAGCCGCGCGTTTCACCTCCGGGTTCGGTGAGCCGGCCTGGCGCAGGAAACACATGCATGAGGGCTTCCGCGTCATCGGCACCGACCGCGTGCCGGAGTGGGAAGCCGACGGCACCCCGAAGCTGAACGCCCGGGGCAGGCAGGTCATGGGCCGCTCGGTGGTGGTGCGGAGGCTGAACCGGAGGTGGGCGCGGGTGCAGGTGCCCGGCTGCGGCTGGGTGCGCTTCCGCCTCACCCGCACCGGGCTGCCCGCCGCGAAGACGTTCCGGGTTACCTTCCGCAACCAGCAGTGGCACATCGCCTTCGCCGTGATCCCCGATCCCGTTGAGGCGCCCGGAACGGACACGATCGTCGGTATCGACCGGGGGGTGAAGATCACCGCCGCCCTGTCCGACGGGCAAAAGCTGAACTGCCCGCGGCTCACCACCCGTGAGCGGGCACGGGTCCGCAAGCACCAGCGCCGGGCGGCCCGCGCCCCGAAAGGCAGCGAAGCCAAGGCCGCTGAGCACGCCAAGGTGGCCAGGATCAAGGCCCGCGAGGCGGACCGGCGCAAGGACTGGTGCGAGAAGACCTCCACCATGCTCGCCCGCACCTACCGCCTGATCCGGTTCGAGAAGCTGAACATCACGACCATGACCCGCTCGGCGAAGGGAACCATCGAACAGCCCGGTACACGGGTGCGGCAGAAGGCCGGGCTGAACCGGGCGATCCTCGCCCAGGGCTGGGGCCTGCTCCGTCGCCGGACCGGGGAGAAGGCCCCGGGCCGGGTCGAGGACGTGCCCGCCCCCTACACCTCGCTGCGGTGCAGTGCCTGCGGATGGATCGAGAAGAACTCGCGCAAGAGCCAAGCCGAGTTCGTCTGTGTGTCCTGCGGGTTCAGTTGCAACGCGGATGAGAACGCAGCGGTCAACGTCGCGGCAGGACAGGGCGGGATCCCTCGCCCCCGGCGTGCAGTCGGTGCCGGAGGGGCGACAGCGGCCACCGGCCGCTCGAGCGCCCGTGAACCTCGACCCACCCGGGTCGGAATCCCCCTCTTTTAAGAGGTGGAGGATGTCAAATCCAGCGGCCGTGACGGAACTGGTGGCAGTTGGTCTCCTGCACCGACGAGCCGGTCGACGCCCGGATGTGGGCGAAGAACAGGGGCGAGCGGACATGGCCGGCGATCTCCCGCAGGTTGCGGTTGCTCCAGGCCGGACCGATCTCCCGGACGACCGCCGGAGTGTCGGTGTGGGCCCCGTACCAGCCCACCCCGAACCCGTCGCCGTTGGTCGTCTCGACGCCCAGTTTGGAGTGCAGGCTCTGATCGATCAGCGAGTGCTTCGGCCGGTAGAGGATGCTGCCGAGCAGGATGGGAGTGCCCGAGTAGGCGAGCCACCGGCACATCGTCCACCGCCTTCCCGACCGCGGGTCGTCTCCCCTCAGAATCCCAGCCCTCCCGCACGGGCGCGCTGCGAGAGCTACGAGAGCGACAAGGCGGGCGGGCGGCAGGCCCCGGCCCACGGTTCGGCTACCGTCGTCGGTATGAGCGGCACCCCGTCCCTCACCGACGCCCTCGCGGGGGGCACGGTCGTCCTCGACGGCGGCATGTCCAACCAGCTGGCGGCGGCCGGGCACGACCTGAGCGACGAGCTGTGGTCGGCGCGGCTGCTCGCCGAGGACCCCGAGGCGGTCACCGAGGCGCACCTCGCCTACTTCGAGGCGGGCGCGGACGTGGCGATCACCGCCAGTTACCAGGCCACGTTCGAGGGCTTCGCGCGACGCGGCATCGACCACGACCGGGCCACCGCCCTGCTCGCCCTGAGCGTCGAGTCGGCCCGTACTGCGGCCCGGCGGGCCCGGGTGCCCCGCCCCCTGTGGGTGGCGGCGTCCGTCGGCCCGTACGGCGCGATGCTCGCGGACGGCTCCGAGTACCGGGGCCGGTACGGCCTGACCACGGCCGAGCTGGAGCGCTTCCACCGCCCCCGCGTGGAGGCCCTGGCCGCCGCGGAGCCCGACGTCCTGGCCCTGGAGACGATCCCGGACACCGACGAGGCCGAGGCCCTGCTGCGGGTCCTGCCCGGCCTCGGCATCCCGGCCTGGCTGTCCTACTCGGCGACGGGCGACCGCACCCGCGCGGGCCAGCCCCTGTCCGACGCCTTCGCGCTCGCCGCCGACGTGGACGAGGTGATCGCCGTGGGTGTCAATTGCTGCGCCCCGGAGGACGCCGACCACGCGGTCGCCCTCGCGGCCCGGGTCACCGGCAAACCGGTCGTGGTCTACCCCAACAGCGGCGAGATCTGGGACGCCGGGGCACGGGCGTGGACGGGTCGCGCCACGTTCACCGCCGAGCAGGTCACGGGGTGGAGGGAGTCCGGGGCTCGGCTGATCGGAGGGTGCTGCCGGGTGGGACCGGAGACGGTCTCGGCGATCGCGGGGGCAGTGCGGCGCCCGGCGTAGCGAACTCGCACCACACGACCTTCCCCGGATCCCGCTCCCCCACGCCCCACTTGTCGGCCAGCTCGGCCACCAGCAACAGCCCGCGCCCGCCCTCCCCGGGCTCCGGCACATCCGCCGCCTCCGGTACGGCCGGCGCCCCGCCCCCGCTGTCGTGCACCTCGACCCGCACGCCACCGTCGCCGTACGGCAGCAGGCGCAACAGGAAGCCACGGCCGGGCGGCACACCGTGCATCAGCGCGTTGGTGGCGAGTTCGCTGACGCACAGCAGCACATCGTCCTCGCGCCCGCACACGCCCCAGCCGACGAGCGCCCGGCGCGCGAAGTCCCGGGCCTCGGGCACGGACCGGCGCTCACGCCGGAAGAACCGCTCAAGCGGGGCGGGGACCCGGGACAAGGGTGAAGTTTCCTGACTCACAGGACGAGAGTCACGCTCCGTACCCATCCTGGAACAGTCCGCGCACCCGTACGTTCCCTATGTACGCATGCGCGACAGTGAACGCACACACGCGGGTGGGGAGTTCGACCCTATGAGCACCACGGCAAGACCACGGTCCCGGTCACGCAGGAACGCGTCCGCGATGAAAATGGTGGGCGCCCTGCTCGCCACCTTCCGCGAGGCGGCGGGGCACACCCAGCGCTCCCTGGGCGAACGCTTCGTCGTGAGCGAGCAGCAGATCGCGTCGATCGAGCAGGGCAGACGCCCCCTGAAGCCGGACCTCGCAGACCAACTGGACGACCTCCTGGACACCAAGGGCGCGCTGACGGCCGCGCTGGCTCATATGCCGGAGGTGGACCTGGTCCCGCTGTGGGCGGAGGAGTTCCTGGACCGGGAGCGGGAAGCCATCGCGATCTCCTCGTACGAGAACCAGGTGCTACCCGGCCTGCTCCAGACGGAGGCGTACGCACGGGCGGTCTTTCGGAGCCGTATCCCTGTGATCGCCGAGGGCCAGATCGAGCAGCACGTGGAAGCACGTACTCAGCGGCAAACCGTCCTCCACGACAAGGCGCCCCCGATCACGTGCTTCATCGTGTGGGAGGCAGTTCTCCAAGACCGCTTGGGCGGCGACGCGGTGCACGTCGAGCAGTTGCGCCATCTGCGGCTTCTCTCCGAACTGCCAGGCCTCACTCTGCAAGTTCAGCCGCTGGGGCGGACCAGTCACGCAGCCCTCGACGGCCCCTTCGTCCTCTTGGAGACACCCGACCACCAACGACTCGCCTATACGGAAACCCAACGCGGTAGCCACCTGATCGCCCATCCCGACGAGGTGGCGATCCTGACCCAAAGGTGTGCCATGCTGCGGTCTCAGGCCCTCAACCCCGAAGACACGAGGGACCTTCTGGACCGTCTTCTAGGAGACCAATGAGCAGCAGCACCGCACTTCAGTGGTTCAAGTCGAGCTACAGCGGAAGCGACGGCGGCAACTGCCTCGAAGTGGCCGCCCACCCCACCGCCGTCCACATCCGCGACTCCAAGACCCCGGACGCTCCCCACCTCACCGTCACCCCGGAAGCCTGGTCTTCGTTCCTGTCCGTACCGTCGGCGGATACGACGGCGTCTCTCCGGGGGGCGTAAGGATCTGAAGGCGACGTCGCCGGTCAGGGCCGGTAGTAGTCCTCGATGGGTGTGAGACCGAGTGACGGTGTGCCGGCCCTCATCGAGGTGGTCAGCTGATCGTGCGGGCGCTTTTCCGCGACCGTCCGGGGCGGATGCGGCCGCGACGTGCACAATGCCGGGACAGGCGCCCGCGCCCCGGGCGTGACACACCACCCCAAAAGCGTGAGCACTTCGGCTGCCACTGTCCCGATCCCGCTCATTTGAGTGCTCACGTGACACTTGCCCGCCAACTGCTCACGCTTTTCAGCAAGGCATCCGCCTCCGGCCCCACAGCCCAGGGACCGCGAAGATCTCCCACTCCACTCGGCGGGCACCGTACAAGCGACTGGTCTCAGGGGATCGGCGCCGGTCGGCCCGCTGTCGCCCGCGGGCCGGATCGGGCGGCATCAGCGGCTCGGTCCTGTCCCACACCGCATCAGTGGTCACTCACCGGACAGACACACCCGATCAGCCCACCCATCCGTCAGAAGACGCTCCGGGCCCGCTGTCACAGGAGCGGTCGCGCTTCACACGCTTGACACGATCACGCCCACCGCTTGTATGGTCTAGTCCACCAGAACTCACCGCTCCGTTTGAGGAGTTGATCTGTCGCGGAGCCGATTTTCTTCCCGCGAGGACGGTGAGTGCGCGTCAACTTCGCGCCTCTTGGCCCCACCCACGAGAGGTCGTCCCGTCGCGCGGGTCCCCCACACATGACCACGCGCACCTCCGGGACGACCTGATGTGAAGGAGTTCCCCATGCGTACCGGCAAGAAGACGGCCGCCCTGATCGGCGCGGCCCTCGCCCCCGCGATCGCCCTCAGCCTTCCCGCCTCCTCCGCGAGCGCGCACGGCTACATCTCCGAGCCGCCCAGCCGCCAGGCCCAGTGCGCCGCGGGCACGGTCTCCTGCGGGGACATCACCTACGAGCCGCAGAGCGTCGAAGGCCCCAAGGGCCTGACCAGCTGCAGCGGCGGCAACGGCCGCTTCTCCGAACTGGACAACGACGGCAAGGGCTGGACCGTCACACCGGTCCAGAAGAACACGACGTTCTCTTGACATCCTCCCCCTCTTAAAAGACTCCGTTGGGAAATCCGTGAATCGGTGTTGGCGGATGGCCTGGACTGTCAGGATCGGTATGTCGTCGATCAAGGGGGTCGGGTGTCGCTGGAGTCGCGGCGCGATGTCGGGGTGCCGGAGCTGACCGCGCGGGTGGTGCGTGCCTCGTTCCCGAGGGGAACGCTGGCGATCCGTGTCCGTGAGGCACTCGGCCCGCTGTTCGAGGACGGGTCCTTCGCCGAGGCGTTTCCGGTGCGGGGACGCCCGGCGGTTTCGCCCGGGGCGCTGGCGTTGATCTCGGTGCTGCAGTACGCGGAGGGGCTCAGCGACCGGCAGGCCGCTGAGCAGGTTCGGGCTCGGATGGACTGGAAGTTCCTGCTGGGCCTGGAA